>JAYSZC010000963.1:0-7049 GCA_043738235.1 Lewinellaceae bacterium
TGCGAACTTGGCGAAAAAGAACAGGTTCCGGTGTATCAATTTCTCAAAACAGCCATTATCCGAAAATACGGCGAAGCGTTTTATGAAGAATTAGACGGCGCAGCGGAGTTTATGAAAAATATGAAATAAGTACCATGTTCCTCACAGTACTCGGCAACGGCGCAGGCGGCCCTTTCCACGGGCGGCATTACACGGCACAGGTGTTGCAAGTAGACAACCAATTCTTCCTGATCGACTGCGGAGAAGGTACGCAGATGCAGATTTTTAAATACGGGGTGAAAGCCGACCGCCTCCGGCATATTTTTATCAGCCACCTGCACGGCGACCACGTTTTCGGCCTGATCGGGCTGCTCACCAGTTGGTGCCTGAAAAAGCGCACCGAATCACTCCATATTTTTTCCCCGCCCGGTGTTCAGGAGTTGGTCGCCACAACAGCGCGTATTTGCGGCATTACTTTCCCCTACCTCATTGAATTCGTGGAAATCGACGCCTCCGTGCATCAGAAAATTTTTGAAAATAGCAAAGTGGAGGTCTGGACGATTCCGCTCCAGCATCGTACGCCCACTTCCGGCTGGTTGTTTCGGGAAAAACAACGCCCGCCGCATATCCTGAAATCCAAAATCGACCAATACGATATTCATTACCGGTACATTCCCGGCATCAAAGCCGGGGATGACTTTGTTTTACCCAATGGCGATATCATACCCAATGCCGAACTGACTTCAGCCGCAGATACTCCGCGCAGCTACGCTTTTTGCAGCGACACGGCCCCTTCGGATGCAGTGGTGGAAGCCGTCAGAGGGGTCGATCTGTTGTACCACGAAGCCACTTTTTCGGAAGAACACACAGAGGAGGCGACCATTTCTTTCCACTCCACGGCAACGCAGGCAGCAGGCATCGCCTGCCGGGCAGGTGTGGGTCACTTGCTGATCGGTCACCTTTCAGGTCGATACGGCGACGAAGCGCAGCACCTGAACGAAGCCCGGGCTATTTTTGCAAATACGGATTTTGCATTGGAGGGGCATCGCCGGGCAGTCGGACAACCAACACACTAAACAGGATTGGAGAACGGATGAAACATGAGTAATCCGTTCTCCAACCCTGCCAAGTTGAGTAGATCAGAACTTGATGGAAGTCCTTACTTTTGCGACGCTTTATGAAAATGCTCTTGTATAAAATCTGGGCTGCCTACGCAGTCATCCTGTTCCTGCTGCTGATGCTCGTGAGCCTGCCGGTCGTGGCCTTCACCATGATCCTCACACCCGGGACGCGGGCGCTGCGGAATAATATCTGGTACCTGCACCATTTTTTCACCCCTACTTTTCTGGCATTGGTGGGTATCCGGGTCAGGGTAGAAGGGCAACACCACCTCGATCCGAAACAATCCTATGTGATTGTGGGCAACCACCGCTCTTCGCTGGATTTTATCGTGAATGCACACGCTTTCCCAGGCATTTTCAGATTTTTAGCCAAACAGGAACTGCAAAAAATCCCCATTTTCGGATTTGTGGTGCGCAAAATGTGCCTCATCGTCGACCGTAGAAGCGCCATCAGCCGCGCGCGCAGCGTGGTGGTGATGAAACAAAACCTGGCGGAAGGTTACAGCATTTTTATTTACCCGGAAGGCAGCCGCAACAAAAGCGACGAACCGCTTGGTATGTTTTACGACGGCGCATTTCGCATCGCCATACAAACGAAAGCGCCGCTGGCAGTTCAAACCCTGGTCAATATTCACAACATCACGGCCAATGGCGCAGGCCTGCGCCCGGGCACCGTTCGGGTGGTGTGGGAAGCGCCCATCGAGACCAAAGACATGGGGTCGGATGATATTCAGGGTTTGAAAACGCTGGTGGAGGAAAAGATGCGGGAGAGATTGAAATCGTGAGTTGTGAGTCGTAAGTCGTGAGTCGTGAGTGGCGTCCCCTTTGGCGGCACATTTGGTTTTGGAATACCTTTTTCAGGTCTTTAATTATCTGATTTTCAATATTATACCAATTTTTTTTTCAATTATTTGAAGACTTCATTGCATCAGTGAATGGCCTGAAAAATGCAGGCCAAAACCAAATGTGCCGCCAAAGGGGACGCCTCTCACGATTCACGATTCACCACTCACGATTTCACAACTTTTTCCCAATAAACCTTTCCCTCCGCGTGTATTTCGAGCAGGTGCAGGCCGCTATCCTGCAATTCGATTTCAAATGTATTGTTTCTATATCCGGAAAGCCCGGAATATGTACGGATCAAGCGGTCAGTTACTTTGCACCACTTTCTTAATTCGCAAAAACCATCTTCCGCGCATCCACCGCCTTCCCATCTATCAACAGCGCATATTGAAACGTCCCGCGTACACCATAACCGTGGGTGTACATCAATTCGTTCATGCCCTGTTTTAGTTCTACGGTCAATTCCTGGATCATTTTCCCGCTCATATCGACGACCTGAATCATCGCCTTCCGGTAAGTGGGTACTTCATTCACCCAGAAACTGATCCAGGTCGACTCGTCAAAGGGGTTGGGGCGGTTCTGAAACAAACGGATCGGTTTTTCTGCTGCCTCCTCGTCGGCTTCTTCCGTGGCAGAAATCAGGATTAATTTTTCAATTGAAAAAAGGCTTTCAATATCCGTTTCATCCACCCGCGCCACACTGACAAACAATGCGCCGGTCGGATTGCAGGGGAAAACACCCGTCGTGCTGCCGGCAAGGGTATAAACGGTATCCCAGTCGTTGGTAGTTGTGCGCAATGCCACCCGGTAGGCACCCAGCGTGTCGGGGTCATTGATTTCCAACAAAAGCGAACTACCCGAACGGATACCCGTAAAGTCCGCCGGCGTCCGTACGCCACGGGCCATCATGGCAAGGGCATTGCCGTTGATGACCGTATTGCGGGCGAGGTAGTTGAACTGCACAAAAAACGAATCCACTTCGCCGTCGTTATCCGTGTCGACGCCCAGTACATCCCGGGTGGAATGCTGGCGGTCGTCGTAGTTCGCGTCGATGCCCGCGTCGCCGTGTTCATTGGCTGCTGTGAAACGCATAGCCGGATAGCCTCTGCTCCTGAATGGAATATGATCGCCGCCCCGACCAGTGCGGTCTTCGGGCGACATGATGCGCACATTCATGGGGACGGCAGCAGTGGCCAGGAGGTTTTCCTGGTATTGCAGTTTGATATATCGCGCCAGTTGTTTGTGCGGCGAATTAAAAGCGCCCGATGAAAAAAGGCGTACGCTCGTGGAATCAATGTTGTTGTAACCCGAACAGGAGGGCGGTGAGGAGGTTTCTCCACAAATCACGCCGCCAATCACATCATTGTTCAAGACAGCCCGTAGCGGAATATTATTGTTCTGGCAATAAATGGCAAATGCCTCAGCGCCGTAAAGCCCCTGCTCTTCGCCAATCACGACCATGAAAACAATCGTATTTTTGAAAGAATACCTGGAAAGCACACGCGCCAGATCCATGACCAGCGCAGTGCCGCTTGCATTGTCTTCTACCCCTTCAGCCAGGCAGGCAATGTCACAAAGTACTTCGCAGCGGCTGTCGATATGTCCTTCCACGAGGATGACGCCGTTTGGGTCGGGATCTGTGCCTGGCAACACCGCCATAATATTACGGTGCCGGCCCACGCTACAAATCGTTCGGTCAAACTGGAAGTAGCCTGTCAGTAAACGATCCTCATTTTCAGCGCTGAAGGCCTGAAATTGAGACAACACCCAGCGCCGCGCTGCGCCGATGCCCCAGGAAGAAGATACCGTATCGCTGCCTGTATTGCGGTTGCCAAAAGAACTGAGCGCCTTAATATACGATTTCAGGCTATCCGGTGAAATGCGTGCATTGATCTCCGTGGCTATCAGCGCCGGATCGTCGATGACTGCGCCGGCCGCATAGTCCGCCGGATTGTAATTGCCATTCAAAACCGAATCTGCTAATGTATTGGTTACCAGAAAGTTAGTTTGAGATGACAAAGGGAAAGCGAGGAGAGTAATGAACAGCGGGTAGATAAATTTCAACATGTGTCGTCTTTTTGTAAGCCCGAATTTATACAACTTAGGGCCAGACGAACAAATTGCTCCGGCTTTCCGGTCAGGAACTGGCGAAATAAATTGGGACACGGATGAAAAGGATGAGACGAATTTTTTGTAAAAACCTCTTTAAATCCTTCCAATCTGTTCAATCCGTGTTCCAATCGCCACAGCACAACTGGCTTTCATTACTCATTCCCTTTCCGCTTTTTCCAGTTCAATCTAAAAACCAGGTTCCCCGCATCTCCACAGTTGATCTCCAGGGTCTCACCCGTGATGCTGTAACTCCGGCTTTTTTCAAAGCGCTGCAAAAACTGGCTTTCCCATTTGGAGCCGGGATCGCAGAACATTTTGGTGCTGAACAGCCCTGTCACACTGAGTTTACTGCCATCTTGTGTGTAGGAGCCTCCGACACGGTTGCAGCCGCCCTGGCCGTCTATTTTTCCAGCCTCGAATTTGATGGAAATCGTGATGCTGTCCGGCACTTGCTGCGGCATGTCGCCCCCGGCGAAGTGGGTCACTTGCCAAACCATGCCTTCCAGTCCGATGGCAGGTTTGCATTCGCCTTTAGTATACGTGGTAATGCCTGCACATTGCGCCGCGCAGGCATTGCCGTAGGTTTTGTTGTTGCAACCGCAGACGGGATCGTATTGCAGGGTGCAGATACAGTCGGGCTTGGGGTGTTCAACACATTTCTGGGATGGGTGGCAGGCCAGTGCCGAGGCAAGGAGGAAGAGGGAAAGGAGGGTATTTTTCATGTTTTGAGTTTTTTATGTTGGACAAGGATCAAACAGATGGAGGCGAATTTCATTTGTTGGTTTGTAGTATGTGCGTTCCAGTAGGGGCAATATACAATACAATGAATGAAATTCACAACAGCATCTCGTTAGTTTATTGTTATAAAAAATAAATTATCGGCTTCAATAAAAAAACAGAAAAAAAGTTGCATACCCTTATATGGGTATGTACATTTGCACATTAATCTTAATCCCAAAATCACAAACGGACTGTTTTCTGATCAACGTTTGTTTTGTGTTCGCAATTCTTGAAGCGTTTGACACTGAGCCATGCTTTCGGCTTGTTTTACCTTACTTTAATTTATTTTTATTCGCATTCTTTTGACCTTCTAAAGTTAACCCCTGTCAATGGTAGTCGGTGACTACTATTTGTTTTAACTCAAGTAGGTTTATAAGAGCATTGCAATCAGGTCTGTCTTTAAGTAGCACTTCCTGATACCTGTCATTCGTATGTCCTTACAAAACGGATAGATTTTTAACATTGTAATTTATCCAACTGCGATTGTGACGATATAATCCCCAGCCGTATCAATAGTTTGATAATCATCCTGCCGTATTGCCGCCTGGCTTTACTACGCTGCGCGTCGGCATCAATGCCGCGCATGGCACTGAATTTTATATGCTTATACCTGCCTGATCGGCTTTAATCCTTTGCAACCATGAACATTTATATCCATTAATCTAATCATCAATTTAACATGAACACATCTACCAACTACCCGATTACCCTTTTCTTTCTTTTTTGCTTTTTTGGTTCTATTTCTTTATCTGCTCAATGCGACGGAGGCCCTTGTGACGCCACGCGTTACGAAAAAGGCTCTGCCTGGAAACTTAATGGTACGGTCGACGACAGCCCGCAGGCCAACGGTGGGATTATTCGTTGTGGAAACAGCGCTGAAACGCAGTCGAATATTACTCCCAACTCATGCTACAACCCGGCAGTATTTACGGTCACAACACAGAATTGTGTGAATCCTGCGACTGGCCAGCCTGTCGCACTGACCGGACCTGTGGCGGGCCAGCCAGTCACTTGGTTTAATTTCGATGTCCGGCCTTTTTCCTCGAACTTCGATTTCCAGATGGTGAGCAACGACAACATCGCATGGGCCTTGTACCGTTCGTTCACTTCGACTACTCCGCCGCCGAACGGTTCGCTCTCCGGCAATTGTCAGTTGCTTGTCTTCAACTCTTGCGGGATCAATTTTAACGGCTGGGCAGAAACCCCGTTTCAAAACCTGAACTTTCCCTATGCCGGCAATTTTTACCTCGTTGTCTGGAACATGGACTATGATGCCGGGGATCCGGGTAGCGGCGCGTTTAATTTTAATTTTAAAGCGCGTTATTCTTGTGGAGAACAACTCTGTTCTTACCAATTGGGCGAAAAAAGTGTACAATGTGATGGAAGTACCTACACGGTTACCATTCCGGTCAGTGGCAACAACGTTACACTGAGCGCAAGCGATCCGCTGGCAAATTCCATTACTTATTCTCCTAATCCATTGACCTTAACCAACGCAGGGGTCAACAACCCTGTCACCACCGGCACAATTAAGGCAACTTATTCTGCCGGCGAATCCTACAACCTGACTATTACGCCCTCTTCTTCCGTGGCCGGGTGTTCGCCGACGATCGTCTCAGGTTTTAGCCCACCCGGTTGCTGTACGATAGATATCCAATGCCCGGTACCGGTGAATGTGGAATGCGCCAGTCAGGTACCCGCGCCCAATCCCGCATCAGTAGTTGTTACGAGCAGTTGTACCAGCAATAACTGCGGTGCATTTTGCACCTACACCCAGGGTGGATTTGGCAACGCAGGCGGCACGCATTCCAACGGCATGAACACGACTCAAACCCTCACTGCACTCCTTCAATCCGGCCCGATTTTGATTGGTAACGGCCCGGGTAGCTGCAAATTTCAAGTGTGGACCGCAGGCAGCGTGCTCAATATTCTGCCGGGCGGCGGCCCCTCCGATCCACTCCCGGAGAATTTTATTCTGGACTCTACACAAACAATTGACAACACTCTGGTCGGACAACTTATCACCCTCCGGCTCAACGTGCGTTACAACCTCCAGTTCAATAACAACCTCAACCTCGGCAATGCGGCGCTTTCTTGCGTCCTGACTCCCGCACAGATCGCGGCGTTAAACCTCAATGCCTCCGCCAAGGTCAACGATCTCATCTCACTTGCTAACACTTTCCTATCCAGCAACTGCAACGGCAATACTTATCC
>JAYSZC010000964.1:0-7044 GCA_043738235.1 Lewinellaceae bacterium
GAACTCGCCCGCCGGAGCGCGGGGGGTCTGGCAGTTTATGAAAAGCGCGGCGGATGGTTACAACCTCGAAGTAAACGCAGAAGTAGACGAACGCTACCACCTCGAAAAGTCTACCCGCGCGGCTTGTAAATACCTGAAAAAAGAAAAAGAACGTCTCGGCAGCTGGACCCTGGCCGCCGCCGCCTACAATGGCGGGCCGGGCCGGATAGCCGAAGAAATGGCGACCCAACGCGCTAAAAATTTTTATGAACTTAACCTGGCAGCCGATGAAACGATGCGTTATCCTTTCCGCATTGTAGCCATCAAAGAGGTGATGGAAAACCCGGAATTGTACGAGTACACGGTTGAAAAAGACCATTTATATCCAACTCAAAATGAATATAAAACCGTGGAAGTAAAAGGCCCGGTAGCCAATTGGGGCGATTTTGCACGCCAACACGGCACGCATTACCGGATGTTGAAATTGTACAACCCCTGGTTGATAGACAACAAACTCACGAATAAAGCGGGGAAAACGTATAAAATTAAGGTACCCAAATAGTTTTTTACCACATAGGCACATAGATTTTACACATAGAAAACATAACGTAGGGTACTCTAAAAACTATGTTTTCTATGTGTAAAATCTATGTGCCTATGTGGTAAAAAACACACTACATTTTAACCGTGTACGTATAAGTCTTTCCTTCTTTTGGTTTCGGCGCTTCCTTTTGCTCCGGTTTCGGCGTGCTGCTCACCGTATACGACACCTGCATTGCTTGTTCCACTTTTGGCTGCGGTTTTGGTTTTTTGAATTGCACCCGTACTTTCTGGTGGAAAATTACATGAAGGCCCCGGTTTTTAGGCACATCAAATTTTAAAAGCCGCACGACGCGGCTCGCCTCCTCGTCGCAACCGGAGCCGATGCCGCGCAACACCTTGGTAGCAATTACATTGCCCTGATAATCAATGTCATATTCGACCAGAACGGTTCCTTCCACATTGGCATCAAGTGCAGTCTGCGGGTATCGGAGCTGCTGGTATATGAACTTCGTCAGTTCTTTCGGACCGCCGGGATATTCCGGTTGATGAATAAATTTCGTTTTTTTCCTGTCTTTTTCCATGCGCAATCGCTCAAACTTGTAACCGTTCGAGCATTTTTTTCTGCTGCAAATATTGGTCTAAAAACCGGAAACAAAAAAACAGGAGTGTCAGCGGTAAACCGAAACGCATGGCCGGGCTGGTGAATAATTTTCCCCAGGGAATAACCGGCGTTTGTGGTATGTATTCGGCAGGTATCATGTCGATGCTGAACGCGGGTGCGGAAATAGCCATCAAAACAATCGGCAGCAGTATGAAAAATCCCATAGCTGCAGCAATGCCGTAGATGATCCAGTCTTTGCCTTTTTGATTGGCAAGACTCGGATTGCCGCTTTGTTCAGCCACCCAGGCGGCCATGACACGGTCTGCGAAGCCATGTTTGGGGCGACCCATCGGAAGCGATGCAAAAGTCTTTTTTTCTGCGAGGATGGTATCGAGTCTGGATTGATGCTCCGGGTGTTGGCGCAGGTAGGCATCCACCTGCATCTTTTCTTCCGGGGGCAGAAAGCCGTCGGCATAGTCCCACAGCATGTCTTCGGTCAGCAAAAAGTTATTTTCCATATCAGTATGCGATTTCGTTGGCAAATTGGCCTTCCACAATGACTTTTAAACGCTGGCGGGCGCGACAAAGTTTTGTTTTGGCATTGGTCATGGTCATTCCCATGATTTGACAGATTTCTTCCAGGTTATGTTCGTACAAATAAAAAAGTGTGATAATGCCCGAATCATCCGGTGACAACATTTGAAATTTGAATGGCGCGTTGCAAGGCGGCATTCCGGTCATTCCGTTCCATGGCATGAGACGAGTCGGGCGTACCTTCATCGGGTAGTTTCAGGGGCCGGTCTTCGTCGTCAAGTGATTGAATATCAGGGTTTTGTTTGCGTAAAAAATTTAAAGAAGTAGAATAAATGATTTTATACAGCCAGGTGGAAAATTTGGCTTCTCCCCTGAAATCGGGCAGGTAGCGGAATGCCCGCAGGAAAGCATCCTGCGCCACTTCATGCGCGTCTTCCCGGTTCTTTACAAAACGCAAAGCAAGGGTGAACGCGTATTGTTCATAGCGCTTTACCAGCATGGCAAATGCCGTTTGCCTGCCACTTCAATCAAGATGTCATCAGAAAGCGTCGCTGCCATGTTTTTCGTTTGCATCCCGGATATTTTAAAGGTTGCTGTATCCGGCATGTCCGTTTTCCTTCGGTTACCTTGCACTGGACACAGGTTTGCCGGAAAAGGTTACATCGCGTGAGTCGTGAGTCGTGAGAATACAATTACTCACAGTGACCGTTGCGTCTCACGATTCACCACTCACGATTCACGTCTCACAACTCACGTATTTCGCTATTTCCCTCACATCCGCCTGCTCTATTCCATGCGGCACGCCCGGCAATATGTGCAAATGACCATTGGGCAACCAATTAACCATATTTTGGCATTCTTCCAGGCTGACCACCTGGTCAGCATCGCCCCAACCGATATGTACCGGACATTGGATTGTTGTATAGGCATCCTGCGGAATACCTTGACCGGCACCAAGACTTTGCAGGAATCCGGCAGTGTTCCGGCACAATGCTTTCCAATCCAAAGGTGTGTGTATTGCTGCGAGCTGTTGTGCAAAATGGGGAACTTTCAGGGCTATTTTTTCCGCATCGAACATACGGCTCATGCCGGAAGCCTTTTCTGGCGTCCAGGCCAATTTAGTGCCCAGCGTAATGACCTGTCTCACACGTTCCGGGTATTTCCAGGCCAGCCAGAGCGCCACGTAACCGCCCATTGAATACCCGAAAATATCCGCCCGGGCGATCTTTTGCGTCTCCATAAAATCAAGTACAGCTCCGCTAAACAATTCCATAGAAAAAGGGCTTTCGGTCGTTACGCCACCGTGCCCCGGGAGATTCAGCGTAAAAACCGCCCGATCCCCAGGCAAGTTTGCTCGCAAATCCGACATTTGTGCCGAACTGCCCAAAGCGCCGTGGAGTAAAATCAAAGGAATTGTCATGGGTAAACATCGAATTGGCAGCGCTAACATACAAAAGAGTCCATAACTTCGGCGTCTCATTTTCTCTCACTTCTCACTCTCTCACTTCTCACCTCTAATATGATCGCTCATCTTGTCGACCTGCACCAACGCCGCGTTTATCCTGCGGAAATTCTGGTTGAAAACGGACGCATCCGGCAAATCCGGGAATTGGATAGCGCGCCACAGACGGCAGGTTTTGTGTTACCTGGTTTTGTAGATGCGCACGTGCATATTGAAAGCAGTATGTTGCCGCCTGCCGAATTTGCCCGAATGGCGGTGGTGCATGGCACGGTAGCCACCGTTTCCGATCCGCATGAAATTGCCAATGTGCTTGGAAATGAAGGGGTTTTGTATATGCTGGAAGATGCTGCGCGGGTACCTTTGAAGTTCTGTTTCGGCGCGCCTTCCTGTGTGCCGGCCACGACTTTTGAGACAGCCGGCGCGGTGATGGATGCGACGGCGGTGGAAAAATTGTTGAAGCATCCCGATATTGGGTATTTGTCTGAAATGATGAATTTTCCGGGCGTGCTGTTCAATGACGCTGAGGTAATGGCCAAAATTGCCGCAGCGAAGCGGCTGGGCAAGCCGGTAGACGGACATGCGCCCGGTTTGCGCGGCGACGATGCCCGCCGATATTTCGCCGCCGGTATCAGTACCGACCACGAGTGTTTTACGTATGAAGAAGGCTTGGAAAAGGCGCAACTCGGCGTAAAAATTTTGATTCGGGAGGGTAGTGCGGCCCGTAATTTTGATGTATTGTGGCCACTTTTAAAAGAATTTCCGGAGCAGATGATGTTTTGCAGCGATGACAAACACCCCGACGACCTCGCGCAGGGGCATATCAATGAACTGGCGGCCCGGGCGATTGCTTATGGCTGCGACTTTTTTGATACCCTGCGGGCGGCTTGTGTGAACCCGGTGTTACATTATCAATTGCCGGTCGGACTGCTTCGGGAAGGCGATCCGGCTGATTTTATAAAAGTGTATGATCTGCGTGATTTCCGGGTGCAGGAAACCTGGATCGATGGCGTCCTGGTTGCCGCAGAAGGTGAAAGTCTGTTGCCGCGCTTGTTATCAGAGGCTCCGAATCAATTTACAGCTCATTTCAAAAATCCCGCTGATTTTCAGTTGCACACAAATGCTTCGGCAGCGCAGTGCCGTATCATCGAGGCGCTCGACGGGCAAATCGTGACCGGCGCCGGATCCGAGCAGTTGCAGGTGGCAGACGGGTGCATCGTCTGCGACCCCGCGCGCGATATTTTGAAAATAACGGTCGTCAACCGCTACACGCCCGATGCAAAGCCTGCCTTGGGTTTCGTGCGCGGTTTTGGGTTGAAAGAAGGCGCGTTGGCCGGCAGTGTGGCCCACGATTCGCATAATATTGTAGCAGTCGGTACCAGCGACGAGGCTTTGTGCGCGGCGGTCAATGCCGTCATTGCAGCCAAAGGCGGCATCAGCGCAACAGACGAAGCCGGCAATGCCCGCGTACTGGCTTTGCCCATTGCCGGATTGATGAGCCAATTGGACGGCTACACCCTGGCCCGTGAATATGCCGAACTGGATGCCTGGACAAAAGACACCCTGGGCTGCACGCTGCGCGCTCCATTTATGGTACTTTCCTTTTTAGCGCTGCCGGTCATTCCGAGTTTGAAAATGACGGATCTGGGATTGTTTGACGTGGAGCGATTTGGATTTGTGGAGGTGGTGGAATAGCGTTCATTTTACCACAAAGGGCTGCTGGTTCGAGTCGCCACACCTTGTGTTTTTTATGGTAAATTAAGCCGCTGTGTTAAACCCATCTCCTACTTGTTGCGTTAAGAAGTATTTTTGCAGCGTTATTTTTACTCATTGAGGGTGTCTCAAAAGGTTGATGAGGGTTTATAAGGTTGATGAGGTTGATATACATCCGCTCGAAAAAAGTAAAATCGCCTCATTCTCGAGTGGATGTTTATCAACCTCATCAACCTTATAAACCCTCATCAACCTTTTGAGACACCCACTTATCACATCACTCGTTGGAAATCAAGGGTAAACTACTTACCGGTGTTGCCGGCATTATTGTATTTCACCTGCTCGGAATTCCATTCGGCGGGCTGTTGGGATTTATAGTGGGTTCCTTGTTAGGGCATTATCTTTTTGACCAGCCCCAAGAAAAAAGTGCGGAAGAGAGCGAGTTTAAAGCCTATCAAAAGCGGCAGGGTGCGTTTTTCTACCATGTTTTTAGTTTGTGTGCCAAAATAGCCAAAGCCGATGGCCCGATTAATCGTCAGGAGGTATCGCACATGGAATATTTAATGCGCAATCAATTCAGGATGAATGACCGGGGGCGTTCGCAAGCCATCAAAATCTGGAAGCACGCCAAAGACTCCACCGATCCTTTTGATCAATTTGCGCGGGCTTTTTATAACGATTTTGGGCGGGAACGCCATCACATTCTCAATATGATGGATTTGATGTTTGCCATGGCCGCTTGCGACGGCGGTCTGCATCCGCGGGAAGAAAACTTACTGATGCGCGCTGCCGGTGTTTTTCATATCAGTGGTATGCAGTACGACCGGATCAAGAGCCGCTATTACCACACCAAATCGAGCACACAGCAACAGCGCTGGACGCCGCTCGATCCGCATTATGCTATTCTGGGCGCGCAGCCTGCCGATTCCCTGGATTTGATCAAGAAAAAATACCGCGCACTGGCCGTACAATGGCACCCGGATAAAATGGCTGCCAAAGGCGCCTCGCCGGAAGCGCTTCGCCATGCAAAAGAAAAATTTCAACAGATCAATGAGGCGTATGAAAAAATACTGCAAACCAGAAATTGAGTGTTTGGTGTTTCGTGTATAGTATTTAGGGGAGCTCCGCCTTTGGCAGAGATTAATTTTCAGACGACCAAACACCGTACATTGCCAAAGGCGGAGCTCCCTAAACACCAAACACCAAACACTATACACGAATGAGGGCTATTGTACAATAAAGAACCCGTCCGTGCCTTTGGGTTGGTACAGCGGCATGAGAATCAGGCCGTTGAGCGGTGAAAAGACGGGGCCGTTGATGTCGTCCGCCAGGTGTTCCCCTTTTCGGATTTCCTGAAAATTGAGGTATCCGGGTCGCATT
This sequence comes from Lewinellaceae bacterium, assembly GCA_043738235.1. Classification (GTDB taxonomy): domain Bacteria; phylum Bacteroidota; class Bacteroidia; order Chitinophagales; family Saprospiraceae; genus M3007. The sequence goes on from JAYSZC010000964.1 coordinate 6,210, forward strand.
TTAAATTGGTCGCCGGGTTTGATATGGTGCACATATCGCAAAACCACAACCGGCGGCGCCTGAACCGATGTCTTGCGCAGCAGGCTATCATGCGGGCTTTTCATATCTTCCCTTCGGAAACAAGCGGCGGCGCGCAGGCAACTGATAACGGCAGCCACAGAGCGTTGTATCGACTGCGGGTCTTCGTGCTGACCGGCCTCGAAAGCGACAGCGGAAACTTTGGCAGGCGCCGTGTGGAAATGCCCCGCAGCGGCGAATTTCAACAGGGGGCCTTCAACACTATCCTGCAAACGGAGAATAACCGGAACTTCCAGTGCCCTGGCAAGTGTCAGGCTGCCGGTTTGGTCGGTGGGAATACTGAATATGCCGCCATCCGCAGAAGTGGTATGCAGATCGAGCAGGACAATTTCCTGGCTGGGAAACGCAAGTATTTCAGCCCGGATGGACTCAAAAATTTCCACCACTTCGCGGGCTTCTCCGCTTTGTTCCGGATTTTTTTCGCGGAGCAATTTTTCTACAAAGGAAGGTTTCCAAATCCGGTTGAGGTCTTGCTCGAGGAAACGGACATTGTTGTGAAAGGCCTGTAAGTGTCCGATAAATCCCACAAATTTTCCATGGAAAGCAAAGCCCGGATGTACGCTTCGCTCGTTGTCCAGCATCCTGAATACTTCCTTCAGTGCATGTACACCGGCAGGTTCGTTGCCGTGCAAGGCTCCGAATGCCAATACCAATGTTCCCGGCAGAGCGCCGCCGTATTGGCCGATTTTTCTGTTCATAAACGGGGGAATGGTGTTTAGTGTCTGGTGTTTAGTGTTTAGGGGTGGTAACTTTTGGC
>JAYSZC010000965.1:0-2783 GCA_043738235.1 Lewinellaceae bacterium
TGATAATAGCACCCCAAAATGAGGGAAATTACTTCATTGAGTGGCTATTATCAACTTTTATAAACCCTTATCAACCTTTATCAACCTTTTGAGACAGCCTCAGTCAGACGCCAAAAAAAATGCCGGGTCACTTCTTTGCTACCAAAGAAACCTGAAGGTCAAACTCATCGTAGATGGTTTTATCGCCCAGGCCGTCAAAGAAAGAACCGGAACCGTAACGAACATTAAAATCCGAACGGTCGATGGTCATCTTGCCCGATGCAGTCACAGTACCTGCACTTTCGCTTACTGCTGCCAGGAATTTAATTTCTTTGGTGGTTTCTTTGATCGTCAGGTTGCCTGTGATCTTGTAGTTGCCTTTGGTATCCTGCGGGATAGCGCGGGTAATGACAAATTTGGAAGTAGCATATTTGGAAGTGCCGAAAAAGTCGTCGCTTTTCAGGTGGCCGACCAATTTATCCGCCCACTCGCCTTCGAGGTCGGTATCCTTGATGGAGTTCATGTCAATTTCAAAAGAACCGCCGGTGAGTACGCCGTTGTCGAGTGCCAGGCTGCCATTTTGCACTTTTACCGTGCCGGTGTGCTGGCCTGTTAGCTTGTAGCCTTTCCAGACGATAACGCTGGAATTCGTGTCCACTTTATAAGTAGCCGGCGCATAAGCGGACATCAGCATAACCATCAGGACGGGGAGGAAAAAAAGTTTTTTCATGTGTATTCGTTTGAATAAAAACGGTGAAAGAGATGTTGTTCTGTTTGTTCAACTTGATTCAGAACGCCACAAAGATAAGTGTATATAAATCAAATGTTTCAACACTTAAATGTTAATTAGATGAAAATGGTTCGTTCCCGCCGCCAACGGCCAAAACTTTTATGAAAATATCCAAATATTATTTGTTTTTTTTCGCCGGATCGAATTACCTTTGCGCCTCTAAATTTTGACGATACAAAATACTCATAGAATGAAAGAGTTGGAAGCCATACAGTTTGTACACGGCCAATTGCTGCAAAAGACCAATTTCCCGGATTTTAAAACGGGTGACACCGTTATTGTTACTTACAAAATTGTGGAAGGTGACAAAACCCGCGAACAAGACTACCGTGGAGACGTCATCCAGATCAAAGGACATGGCCAGACCAAATCCTTTACCGTGCGCAAAATATCGCATGGTGTGGGTGTAGAGCGTATTTTCTCCATCACAAACCCGAATATCGCCGGTATTCAGGTGATCAAACGTGGTAAAGTGCGTCGCGCACGCCTGTACTACCTGCGTGGATTGGTAGGCAAAAAAGCGCGTATCAAGGAGCTCAAAGTATTTACAACCAGCAAATAAGGCAAAAGTAAAAAGGCAAAGGGCAATGTAACTCAATGAGTTACATTGCCTTTTGCTTTTTGATACTTAAATCTCAACGTTCGATTGTAACCTGTTGATTTACATCACTTTTTAAACTTTGCAGTTGATTTTTGCCCCGAACTTCCGTCCAAAGAAGGCCTGCCGTTACCACCACCGACACTACCTGGTACATACTCACCGTCCAGACATACCACTGGCCCACACGGGCCGTTGCTCCAAACCAATCGCCTCCCATTGTCCAGATCATGTACAAACCTGCAGCCGACTTGAGCAGCTCAAAATAGACCGCCTGTGGGTTGCGGTCCATCAATTCCGTATAGGCAAAAACGCCCGCGAAAACGAATGCGCCGTAATAGAACACGCCGGGCGCGCCTATTTGGCCCAGAAACGCGAAAAAGTATACCAGTAAAAAGTAGTTGAAACCCAGTTGTATCCAGGCCCATGTTTTGAATGCCGTAGAAGCGGGCGTGTCGTATTTTTCAAAATGGTAGACATCGTCAATTTTGAAAACAGGGTATTTTTCCTCCACATCAGCCGGCCGCCAGCCCGTCGGCATAAACCAAATCCGCAATTTGTCGTACCAACTCCGGGTTCTCCAGGCATCCTGCAGCATGAGCCAGGCGTGTTGGAAATTGATTTTGATCGGATTCCAGGTGCGCACCGGGCGGGAAACGCCGTATACCGGCTTTACATCGGGCAATTCTTCCTGAAAAGTGCCGAACAGCCTGTCCCAGAGGATAAACACCTGCCCGTAGTTTTTGTCCATGTATTCCGCGTTGATGGCATGGTGGACGCGGTGCTGCGAAGGCGTGACAATGATATACTCTAGCACGCCCATTTTACCGATCAGTTGAGTATGATACCAGTATTGCAGGAATAAATGGATCGGTCCGATGATAGCAATCACCTGAACAGGCACACCCAGGAGCGCCGCCGGAAGCAGTAAAATGGTAAAATAATTGATAAATGCGGAGACGGATTGCCGCAGGGCGCAGGATAGGTTGAATTCTTCGCTGCTGTGGTGGATAATGTGCCGGTTCCACAAAAAATTGATCTCATGCGACCAGCGATGCACCCAATAGCCCTGAAAATCAACGGCAATAAACGCGATCAGGTAAACAGCCCAGGTCGCTTTTACCTGCACAATGGCCAGGTGCTCCACCAGCCAGTAATAACTGAGCACACTCACACTCATGCCCAACACATCTTTCACAACATTTGTAATGCCGGAACTGAAACTCGACACGCTGTCCAACGAGCGAATTACATTTTTGCCCAGGTACCACTCAAAGGCTTTTTCAATAAAAAACAACAGAAAAAAAATGGGGACTACAATATTAAGTATAGCGCCGTAAGCTTCCATAAAACAAACAGATTTTGCCGCAAATATATACGTGTTTCGTTTATGGTGTTTGGTGTTTCGGATACAGC
>JAYSZC010000966.1:0-2780 GCA_043738235.1 Lewinellaceae bacterium
GTACGACTCCGGGCGGATCAGGTTATACACGTATTAGGTATGCCAGCAGGAAATGAATGCATCGGTCAGCGCGCAGGCTACTTTGACATAAGCCTCCGTGGATCGCATGATGTCTGCTTGGGCTTTCCGGTTGGCATGGGAAGCGATATTCATCCAGTGCCCGCCGGGACTTATTTTCTTTTTGCCAAACATAAAATGCCCGCTCACCTCCAGGGCGAACGGATTGTCGTCCCAGTACCAGGCTGTGGAGTCCTGCCAGGGCGTCAGGTTTTTGACGATGTCGTGAACCTGCAGGGCTTGTTTGTAAAACTCACTGTCTTTTTTGTCGCTGAACGGAACCGGCGGATCCGCGAGAAACTGACTGGCAGAATCCATCACCCAGGGGCGGATTTTGGGCCAGTGTGGCTCCAAAGCGTCGGCGTACATGGGCGGCGTGGGCGTCCAGCGAGCGGGCGATTCAGACTGGATGGTGAATTTGGGCATACTGCGCGTTTGGGCGTAGTTGTCTTTTTTCGACCAGGCCAGGATGTGTTTTGCCACGGCATCGCCATAAGCCATCGAGCGCTCGTACACCTCCGGCGGCATATTCATCTGGTTAAAATCTTCAAAAATGGATTCTTTCAACTCCTGGATATCGCCCTCTGAAAAAACCAGTTGTTTGCCTACGGTGAGCATAGCGTTAACGCCGGCCAGGGGGAAGCAATATTCTTTGCCTGCTTCCGGTTGCGGTCCGGGCGTCAGTTCGTTGAGTTGGCCGGCCAGGCTCTGGTATACAGGATAACCAGGGGCCATTGCTTCGTAGGCGGCGATGGATGAATAGGTATAAATGCGCGCGGAAACTGGTGGTGGAAAAATATCGTGCCGGATAATATCGGTGATACGACGCACCCCTTTGTGGATAAATTCGGGGTTATTGGCTTTGTCCTGGTAATCTTTGCTGTATTCTTTGCAGCCTGAAAAGGCGCTCAAAAGCATCATTGTCGAAACAAAAATGCTAAAAGGTAGGAAACGTTTCATCATAATTTTTACTGCCATGCGGCCATTGATCAGCGCAAAAGTAGCAGGTTTTTGGTGGAGTGCAGCCCAGCATTTATGGAACAATGGTGATTTTTGTCAGATTTTAAGGTGATCTTAAGGGATGCGGTTCATTGAAATATCACAGACAATCCCAATCATACAGCACCTTTGAAAAATCCCGCGCCATCAAATCCTTTTCCCGGATAAAAAAGTGGCCCACGCCCATGTCGCCCCACATCAGGTCCATACCTTCGTCGGAGTCGAGCTGGAACAGCAGCAGCATGGGGTCCTCGGCGCGGCGCGGATCGTCCTGGGTGAAATAGGCGTAACCGCCGATTTTGTGACCCTGCGGGCGCACGGCTTTCCCGAATTCGTCTATCACCTGCCATTCCTGCTCGCCGAACTGCCGGAAAAAGTCGCCGCCGAAATGCTGGTGGAAACGGTAGTCGGTCATACCAACCACTTCTTGGGCGAGTTCAAAACGAAGCGGGTAGGATTCATCCGGGTGGTGGGGCAGCAAATCGTCGTAATCGCGTAGGGCCGGGAATGCCGTTTGCAGTTCCGCCTTGTTTTGCAGCACTTCCGGATGAAACAATACTCGAAACGTGTCGGGGTTTTCGCCGTCGTCGAAGTCCATACCGTAGAGATCGTCGTCGTTGATGAAAAATTGCAGGATACCTTTTTCTGGAAAAGGCGCGAGCGCAGGCGCTTCTGCAAAATTGATCTGTGCCAGAAAAAACAACTCCTTGCCCTCGGGCGTGCAGGGCCAGGCCACTCCTTTAGGCAGATAGGGCCGGCCGCCGACTTTACTTTGCCAGAGCGCGTGAGAACCTGCGGGACCCGCTTTTACGCGGATAAAAGACTGGGTGGTTTCGAGCAGTTTTTCCCGAAACGGCTCCATGCGGGCGGGGAGTTGTAGCGATTTGGACATGAGTTGGGTGTTTTTGTGTTTTGGGGTTTTAGTGTTTTGGGAGGGTTCATTGCTCCACTACTTTCCGTTTCAGCACGAAATGTTTGCCTAAGTACACTTTTCGCACCATTTCGTCGGCAGCCAGTTCTTCTGCTGTGCCGGCTTTCAAAATGCTGCCTTCAAACATCAGGTAAGCCCGGTCGGTAATACTGAGGGTTTCCTGCACATTGTGGTCGGTGATCAGAATACCGATATTTCTGGTTTTCAACTTGGCTACAATCGACTGAATATCTTCCACTGCAATGGGGTCGATTCCGGCAAACGGCTCGTCGAGCAGGATAAATTTGGGGTCGGTAGCCAGCGCCCGGGCAATCTCGGTTCGGCGGCGTTCCCCGCCCGAAAGCGTATCTCCGTTGCTTTTGCGCACGCGGTGCAGGTTAAATTCATCAATCAGTAGCTCTAATTTTTCCGATTGATCCGCCTTGCTCAGGCGGGTCATTTCCAGCACGGCGCGGATGTTATCTTCTACCGACAGTTTCCGAAAAACGCTCGGTTCCTGCGGCAGATAGCCAAGGCCTTCCTGTGCCCGGCGATACATAGGTAAACTTGTAATATCCTCATTATCAAGGTATACCTTGCCGCTGGTGGGTTGAATAAAACCAACTGTCATATAAAACGAGGTGGTTTTGCCGGCCCCGTTCGGCCCCAGCAATCCAACAATTTCACCCTGTTTCACATCGAATGACACACCACGCACAACGGTGCGCTTGCCATAAACTTTGATGATATTTTCTGCTCGAAGAACCATGTTGTGAGTGGTGAATAGTGAGTAGTGAGTGGTGAGTGGTGAGTA
>JAYSZC010000967.1:0-7018 GCA_043738235.1 Lewinellaceae bacterium
GGGTGACTTCAGGCTTGGCATTATCAAAAGAAGATTTTATGTCAGGCGAAGGTGTACTTGATGTTTGACATTCCTATCAGGGATGCCAAGGGGGAAGTCACCCCCTCTCCGTCGGAGAGGGGGCTGGGGGGTGAGGTTCCCAAACCAATCCCCGCAAAATACGCCGCACCAGCCCAGGTCCTTCATACACCAATCCGCTGTATACCTGCACCAGATCAGCGCCGGCCTGTAATTTTTCCAGTGCCGAAGCGGCTGAATCGATGCCGCCCACGCCGATGATGACAAGTTCAGGCCCCAGTTTTTCCCGCAATATACGAATGACGGCAGTTGAACGCTCGCGCAGCGGCGCCCCGCTCAATCCGCCCGGGCCGATTGTTTCCAGTTCATGTGCCGGCGTATTTAAATGCGCCCTGGAGATAGTGGTATTGGTGGCAATAACGCCGGCCAGGCCGACAGATCGCACGATCTCTGCCACCTCGCTCAATTGCTCGTCGCTGAGGTCGGGAGCAATTTTCAGCAGGATCGGTTTGGGCTTGTTGTGCGCCCTGTTTTTTTCCTGTAACAGCGACAACAGCCGGGTCAGGGGTTCTTTTTCCTGCAAAGCCCGCAAATTAGGTGTATTCGGAGAACTGACATTGACTACAAAATAATCGACCCAGGGAAAGAGGACTTCAAAACAAAGCAGGTAATCCTGTTCGGCGGCTTCGTTGGGCGTGTTTTTATTTTTTCCAATATTTCCGCCGATGATAATACCATCCGGGATGCCTTTTGCACGCAATTTCCGCAGGCGTGCTACCAGAGCGCCCAAGCCTTCGTTGTTAAACCCCATACGGTTGATCAGCGCCCGGTCAGCCGGCAAGCGGAACAAACGGGGACGGGGATTGCCCGCCTGTGCCACTGGCGTGACGGTTCCGACTTCAATAAAACCGAAACCAAGACAGGCCAGCCCTTCGATATGCTTTCCGTCTTTGTCAAAACCTGCCGCCAGACCGACCGGATTTGGGAATTCAAGACCCAGGATATTTTTTTTCAAAACGGCTTCCGGTTCACAAAACAATTGGCGCAACACCCACCGAACCGGTGGAATGGCAGCGGCTGTATCCAGCAGAAACACCGTAATCCGGTGGGCTTTTTCGGGAGAAAAAAGGAAAAGAAGTGGCTTGAAAAGTGTGTACACGGGTGTGGAGTGGGACTATGTGGCAAAAACGGCCTAAAAGTACAGTTTCGCCCCGGACATTTGCACGAAATAAAGTTTCGCGGTACTGCGTACCTTTGCAGTTCTTATGGTACATACTGTGACAGAAAAGATAGACAAACAGGATATCCGAACCCTGAGCCTGCCTGAGTTGGAGGCGCTATTTGCCTCTTGGGGCGAACCGCGTTTTCGCAGCAAACAGGTATATGAATGGATATGGTCGAAAGCCGTGACCGATTTTGACGCCATGTCCAATCTGTCCAAAGATTTACGGACAAAACTCAAGGAAAACTTCAGTTTTCATACCCTTTTTGAAGATAAAACACAACACAGCGATGATGGTACCATCAAATCCCGCTGGGTTACCCACGACGGACACCGCATTGAAAGTGTCCTGATTCCCGTGCCTGCCGACGAGCGTTTTACGGTATGCGTCAGTACGCAGGTAGGTTGTAGCCTGACCTGTACTTTCTGCGCGACGGGCCGGATGGGTCGCAAGCGCAACCTTTCAGCCGGGGAAATTTTTGACCAGGTAGCCGGTGTAAACCGGCAAAGTATTCAAAGTTTCGGACGCCCGCTTTCCAACGTGGTGTACATGGGTATGGGTGAACCTTTGCTGACCTATTCCAATACCATGGAAAGTATCGCAAGGCTTACTTCCCCGGCGCCTTTAGGACTCGGCATGGGCGCCCGGCGAATTACGGTCAGCACGGCAGGCATCGCCAAAATGATCCGTAAATTAGCCGATGACGGCTACCGCTCGAACCTGGCCCTTAGCCTCCATGCCGCAGATGACAAAAAGCGCAATGAAATCATGCCGATTAACGAGAGCAACAACCTGGCTGCATTGATGGAAGCGCTCGAATATTTTTACGAAAAAACAAAAAACCGGATTTCCTACGAATACATCGCCTTTGAACGTTTCAACGACTCGCTGGAAGACGCCGCCCGCCTGGTGCAACTTTGCCGGAGAAGATTCCCGGTTCGGGTTAATATCATTGAATACAACCCGATCGAAGGCACCACTTTTGAAAAATCAGATGAAAACAGGCTGAATCTTTTTGTGGCCTATCTGGCAAAAGAAGGGGTGACGGTGACGGTTCGGCGCAGCCGTGGGAAGGATATTGATGCGGCTTGCGGGCAATTGGCGAATAAATAAAAGGCAAAAGGCAAAAGGCAAAAGGCAATATAAAAATCAGGTATTCCAAAAAGCAAAAGGCAAATATTAACCCGAGTGGTCATTTTTGCCCTTTGCCTTTTATTTATTTGCCCTTTTACTTCAATAACCTCAGCGCCTCCCGCTTCGTCAACGGAGCCAACTGCGTAGTCTCCACAAAATGAGCCACCGCCTCCGGGTTGGTTTTGGAATACTGCCGCAAGGCCCATCCGGCTCCTTTCTGGATAAAAAACTCTTTGGAATGCGCCAGACGCCGGATATAGCCGAACATCAGTTCCGCATCCGTTTTTTTTTATAGGTCAGTTGGAAGATCATGGAAACGCGCTGCAACCACATATTGCCGGAGTCCATCCAGCGCTCCGTGACCGGCCGAATCAGTGCCGGGTGGGACTTAAAATGAAGCCCGGCTAATTTTGCCAGCCAGTCCACCGTATCCCACCAGGAGCGGGTGCAAATGAGTTCTTCCAAAAAATGGATGAATTCGGGCGCTTGTTTTTTGAGCGCTTTTTGTACGGTTTCAAGGGCGAAATAGTGCATTTCCCGGTGGTCATCTCCAAAACAAAGGTGAACCAGCGTTTTTAAATCATCTCCTTCGGGAATACCTTCCGCAGCGTGTATCTTTTTGGTGATCGCCATCCATTGTGGCATGCCCAGTCCAAAAAACTCAAATTGATGCCGCATATAGCGCATCTGTTGCTGCGCGCGTTCCGGGTTGCCCTGCACCTGAAAGGCATGGTAAACCAGTTGAAAATATTCGGGAGGCGTTTTCACAGAGAAGACTTCATGATTATTTTTCGTAACTGGTACTATTTTTCATAGAAACTGATGCCCTGGCGCTGCATTTTACGCAAAAGCGGGCTGCAGCGATAGCGGTCTTCCAGGTATTCGACATACAGTGAATCTAATTTTTCAACGATGGTGGAGATACCGATTTCGTCTGCCCAGGCCAGCAAACCTTTGGGATAATTCACGCCGCGGGTCATTGCCAGGTCAATATCATCGCGGCTGGCTATGCGCCAATAAAGCGCCTCAGAGGCTTCATTGATAAGCATGGCAATAATACGGTTGGCTACTTCAGCGCCCAGGGTTGGATCTTTGACGGGTTCGGGCCAGAAGGCGCCTTCCCGGTAATCATAAAATCCGCGGGATGTTTTTCGACCGAAAAAGTGCGCATCCACCAGGCGTTTTTGGGTGAAAGAGGGTTTGTAGCGCGGGTCGAAGTAAAAGTTTTGAAATACCACCTCGGTCACGGCATAGTTGATATCGTTTCCGATAAAATCCATGAGTTCAAAAGGCCCCATGCGGAAACCCGCTAGGTCGCGCATGGCCCAGTCGATGGTAGCAATATCGGCAATACCTTCATCGAGCATGCGCAGCGCTTCGCCATAATAAGGTCGGGCGACGCGGTTGACAATAAATCCGGGAGTGTCTTTGGCCAATACGGTTATTTTCCCCCAACTGCTGATCAGTTCTTTGCCGCGTTCCACAATTTCAGCCTTGGTTTGCAGCGCCGGGATAATTTCGACGAGGCGCATCATAGGCGCGGGGTTGAAAAAGTGTACGCCCAGAATACGTTCGGGATGGCGCAAATGTGCGCCCATAGCAGAAATAGAAAGGGAAGAGGTGTTGCTGGCAATGATAGCCGACTCGTCCACAATGGCTTCCATACTTTTGAAAGCGATCTGTTTTTGCTCAATATCTTCCTGAATAGCCTCAATCACAAGGGAGCAATTGCGGAATTCGCTCATGTGGTCGGTAAATTTGATCCGGCTAAAAAGCGAGTACGCTTCCGCATCCGTCATTTTACCGCGTTCCACCAGCATCTTCAGGGTCGCCTGGATATTTTTACCTGCTTTGGAAAGCGCTATGGTGAGGTTATCGCAAACAACAACATTGTGTCCGGCAGCCGCAGCCACCTGCGCAATACCACTGCCCATGGCGCCTGCGCCAAGAATACCAATCGAGTCCATAAATTTTGGGTTACTGACCAACAAAAAGGGCTGCAAAGGTACACATCCTCTTGATGAAAGTTCCCGATATTTGACAGATCATTGTTTGTATTTTGCATCAAAACGTCGGAAAAGTTGCTTGTGCTTGTTATCCAGGTTGACTTCCCGGCCTTGAATAAATGCCGCCGTCACCTGGCAGCTGCGCATATCGAGTGCATCGCCTTCACTGATAAAAAGGGTCGCGTCTTTGCCAACTGTCAGGGAACCGCAGCGATCTGCAATGCCCATGATCTGCGCGGTATGGAGGGTGAGTGCCTGTACGGCGGCTTCTTTGGGCAGACCGAAACCGACGGATTGACCGGCCTGAAAAGCGAGGTTGCGTTGTTGCCACGCCAATTTATGCGAGAAAGCAAACAATATACCTTTTTCGTGCAGTTGTACGGCTGTTTTGTACGCCTGATCCACATCATCGTCATCGCGGGTAGGCAGGCTGTGCGTGCTCGAAAGTATGACCGAAACATTATGGCTTTTTAAAAAATCGGTGATCATCCAGGCGTCTATTGCTCCGACTAACACTGCTTTAAGGCCGTATTTTTCGGCAAAAAGCACCGATTCCTGCATGGTTTTGGCATTATTTGTATGGATATAGAGGGATTTCTTTTGGTCGAACAAGCCGCGCATAGCTTCAAATTTCAGGTTTTTTACTTCCTGTGCCGGTTGTTGCGCGTATGCCCGGGCTTCTTCAAAAAAAGCGTGGAGTTCTCGAATCGACTTTTCGTACGTGTCGCTCCGCTGTTGTTCGGGCGTCAGGGTCTGAAAACCGCTGGTACTGCGGGGTGTGGGCCACCTCAGGTGCAGGCCCTCGTCGATGCTGTATGCGGCATCTTCCCAGTTCCAGGCGTCGAGTTGTACCACGGAAGAGGCGCCGGAAAGTGTGCCGCCGGTGGGTACGATCTGTGCCAGTAAAACGCCGTTGGAGCGAATAGTAGGCAGCACCTCGGAATCCGTATTATAGGCAATGATGGAACGCAGCTGGGGGTTGAAGGCGCCAATATCTGAAGCATCTAAGGTAGGTCGGGCGGCGTCGATTTCTATCAAACCCAGTTGTGCGTTGGGGGCGATGAAACCGGGATAAACGTGTTTTCCCGAAGCGTCAAATATTTTGGAAAATCGCGTCCTGTCTATCCGAATCGTCGTCGCATCTGCTACCATAGTCAGCTTGCCGTTTTCAAATGCGATGGCGCTGTTCTCAATGACCGTTCCATCGCCTAAATGCGCTACGGCTCCGAAAATCAGGATAGGCGATTTTTGTGCCGGGGCCGGAACGGGCTGCTGGGCTGCCAGGGTTGACAGGGAGAGAATGCTCAGGAATAAGAGAAAAAAGGATTTCATCAGCAGTTATTAGTTATTGGTAATCAAGCATTTCGTGTTTGGTGTTTAGTTTTTGGTGTTTAGAGTACTCCGCTTTTGCCTGATTATCAACACTGATAACCAATAACTAATAACGGATAACTACTTAACATTACACAGTAGCAACCGCTCGCCTTCCACAAACCCCTCCAGCACATCGCCGATTTGAACGGGGCCGACGCCTGCCGGGGTTCCCGTAAACACGTAATCGCCTTTGTGAAGGGTGAAATAACGGGAAATATGACAAATCAAGGTATCAAAACTAAAAATCAGGTCGCGCGTATGGCCGTCCTGCACCACTTCGCCGTTTTTTTTCAATTGAAAGTGAATATCGGCGGCATGCTTCAACTCTTCCAGCGGAACAAAGCGGCTCAGCGGCGCCGAGCGGTCGAATCCTTTGGCAATTTCCCAGGGATGTCCCTTGCTTTTTAATTGTTCCTGCAGGTCGCGCGCGGTAAAGTCGATCCCGAAAGCCACCGCGTCGTAGTAGCGGCCGACAAATTCGGGCTGCACCGAACGGCCGTTTTTAGCGATACGCAGCACGATTTCTCCTTCGTAATGGATGTTTTTACTAAAATCGGGATGAAAAAAATGCCTGTTATTCAGCAACAATGCGGTTGGCGGCTTCATAAAAATAAGCGGCTCCGAGGGCACCGGATTGTTCAGTTCTTTCGCGTGGTCGATGTAATTGCGGCCAATGCAGAATATTTTCATGTTAGTAGGTGTGCAAAATTAGTTTTGATTAAATTCTTTGTAAATGCTTGATTATGAGCACTGATAACCAACAACTAATAACGGATAACTAGTTAGTACGCAACGACTCTTCAATCAGCAATGAAAAAAAATGTCCCAATGACCAGCCTTGCGCCTGTGCCTGCTGCGGCACAATACTGGCTGGAGAAATACCGGGAATGGTATTGGGTTCAAGGAGGTGAAAGGTATCGCCTACCAGAATGTAGTCGATCCGAACCACTCCTTTACATTTGAGAATTTCATAGATTTTTCCGGTTAGTTGCCGGCACTGTTGTGTTAGGGCGTCCGATAAATCAGCCGGCGTCACTTCTTTTGATTTTCCTTCATACTTGGCTGCAAAATCAAAAAATTCGGTCTCGGGAATAATTTCCGTGACAGGCAGTACCAGCGCTTCGCCGTTGACCCGCAAAACGCCGTTGGAGAATTCGCGGCCCGGCATAAATGCTTCCACCATCACTTCATTGCTGTACCCGAATGCTTCCAGAATGGCGGGAAGCAAAGCATCCGGCGTTTTGACTTTGGTAACGCCGAAAC
>JAYSZC010000968.1:0-2774 GCA_043738235.1 Lewinellaceae bacterium
TGCCGTCGTCACATCGACGATGCCGAGTTGCCGCAGGGCTTCGGCCGTAGTGGCGCCAATGGCTACCACTTTTTGATACGGCAGCAGCGGGAAATGTGAAAAATAGGTCTGCGCGTTCATGGGACTGGTAAAAACCAGGACCTCGTCGCTTCGTTGCGGCGGATTTGCAATCGGCTGATTATCATACACTTCGAGGTGTATTGACTGGAAACGATCGTCCAGGTATGAGGCGATGCTCTTCATGGAATGCCGGGCTGCGGGAAATAAAACGCGCACCAAAGTCGCAGCAAAGGCTATGGTCTGAAAAGCCTTTGCGCTGTGTTCCGGCTCGCCGTTGCCCCTGAAATGGATCGTTTCAACGTATTTTGCCAATGCCTCTGCCGTGGCATCACCCAGCGCCGCCCATTGCACGGCAGGCAGGAGAATATCCTGCTTCCTGACTTGTTCAAAAAAAAAGTGAACCGCGTTTTTGCTGGCAAAAAAAATCCAGTCGCAGTCGGGAACGGCATCGAAAGGAAGCGCTTCCAGGGTCACCAACGACTGCCCGAACACCTGCCGGCCCTGTTCCCGGAGCAGGCGGGAAAATTCGGAATCGGGCGTTTGGGCGCGGGTGATGAATACGTTCATGCAACAAAAGTAGGCGGATTTTATATCCGAAAAGTTTGCAAGTGCAAAGTTTTTCTACTTTTACGACCGTATTCCCCCATCAAACTATCAAACTATCAAACCATCCAACCCCTCCACACTGATAACTAATAACGGATAACTAACTAAAACTCTACTCTCTTACACATGGCAAACAATGAATCCTGGGGTAGCCGGGTTGGTCTGGTGCTGGCAATGGCCGGCAATGCAGTCGGCTTGGGCAATTTCCTGCGCTTTCCGGTTCAGGCCGTTCAAAACGGCGGCGGTACATTTATCATTCCATATTTAGTTTGTTTCCTGTTGATGGGTATTCCATTGCTTTTTGTGGAATGGAGCATGGGGCGATTCGGTGGAAAATACGGCGACCACTCGACGCCCTTCATTCTCAGCAATATGGCCCCTAAAAAGCAGTTTTTATGGAAATACGTGGGCGTTTTCGGCATTTTTACCAACCTCGCAGTGGCCGCCTACTATTGTTACCTTGAAAGTTGGACCCTGTCGTACACCTGGCACTCCATCTCAGGCTCCTTCCAGGGGCAAACGGCGGAAGGGATTGCTAATTTTTTCAATAGTTATGTACTCAATCCGGGAACGGAAGCATTCGCATTCTGGATTTTTTGTTTATTACTCAATACCTATATTCTCTCCCGCGGCCTCAGTGGCGGCGTGGAAAAAGTGGCCAAAATCGGGATGCCTTTGCTTATCGTGTTTGGCATTTTCCTGGCATACAAGGGTTTGACGGTGCAGGCAGGTGTGGATGGCGCCATCTTTAGCAGCAGCGAAGGCCTCAATTTCCTGTGGTCGCCCACACCAGGCAGTACCATTTGGGATCCGAAAATATGGGTGGCTGCCGCAGGGCAAATATTTTTCACCCTCTCGGTGGGCATGGGTAGTATCCAATGTTACGCCTCCTACATGCGCCAGCGCGACGACGTGGCCCTGAATGCCATGAGCGCTGGATGGATGAATGAATTTGTGGAAGTATGCCTCGGCGCTGCCATTGTTATCCCGATTTCAGTGGGTTATTTCGGCATCGACTGGGTGATTGAAAATACCAAAAACGGCGGCCTCGGGCTTGGTTTCCGTACCCTGCCATATTTGTTTCAGCAATGGGGGCCTGTTATGGCGCTCATCAGCGGCGTATTCTGGTTTGGGTTGTTGTTTTTTGCGGGTATTACTTCGTCATTGGCGATGGGGACACCCTGCATGGGCTTTTTGCAGGACGAATTCAAAATGAGCCGCGAAAAAAGCGCCTGGTCTTTCGGCGCTGCCATCTTTGTCCTGGGACTTCCCACCGTATTATTTTTCAAATACGGCGTATTCGACGAGTACGATTACTGGGCGGGTACCATTTCATTGGTCGTATTTGCGCTACTCGAAATCATCCTATTTGCCTGGATATTCGGGATGGAAAAAGGTTGGAAAGAAATTACTGCCTATGCCGATATCAAAGTGCCGGTCGTCTTTAAATTCATTATTAAATGGGTGACCCCCACCCTCTTGCTGTTCGTATTTATCGGCGCCTTTTTCAAACCTGAAGGCAATGACTGGAATGCGGTATTGCAAGGCCGCTGGGTGCTCGACGACGGTTCGGTCATCAACACGATTTTGAACAGTGGTTTGCACAAAAGAATCGCAGCTACCACAGACTCCGCACAATTGGAAGAACTTAATAAACAACTGATGTACATCAATTTATCGCGCTTGCTGCTCGTAGCCATGTTTGCCACGGTCGCCGCAATGGTGTATATCGCTTATCGTAAACGCGTTAAAGAAGGAAGATGGTCATGAATACACAAGCATTGATTACGATGGTACTGACCAACCTGGTCGTTGCGGGGTTTACTGCTTATTTTTTCTGGAAAGTACTCAAAACGCCTTTGGACAAGCCGGAAAATGACGATGTGGACTTCCCGCCCGGGGGATAAATAAGTCCTCACCCCCCGACCCCCCTCCGATGGAGAGGGGGTGACTTCACCCCTGGCATCCTTATCAGGGAATGCTAAGGGTACTCGCTCCCCCTCTCCATTGGCTCCCAATTACCCACAAGTTCATTGAAATATTTGTCATATGTTAAGAGGAGTTGATTTTGTAGAAGACTTCAAAGGCTTGGACGATTAATTCCAGGT
>JAYSZC010000969.1:0-1120 GCA_043738235.1 Lewinellaceae bacterium
GCCTTTTAAGGCGTTTGGAACGGGCATAAATGCCCGTTTCCCGACGGCCTGAAAGGCCGTGCTACCAAAAAAATCCCGAATTTTTCCGGTGATGGAAAAATTCGGGATATCCTTTATTTCAAATCAAATACCTGCAACAATCAATTGAAAATCAACTCATAAGGCAAACGAGCCTGTATGCCTTTATTGCGTTGCATATCCTTGAGGTGTTTGTACATCGGATACATTTCTCCCAGTTCGGAGCGGATAATCATGGCTTTCACACCTTCATCGCTGTCTTTATTTTGCGTAAGCCGGTCAATCAGTTGCTCTATGCCCGTCATGGTGCGCGGGAATTCGGTTGTGCGGTATTTTTCTATTCCAGCCAGTTTGGCGGCGGCGGCAAGCGCGCGGTCCATACCGCCAATACCATCCACTAATCCGATTTCCAGGGCTTTTTGACCCGGCCAGACGCGGCCCTGTGCAATTTCATTGACCTGGTCGCGGGTTTTGTTCCTGCCGGTAGCCACTTTATGTAAAAAATCCTCGTATGTGCGGTCTACCTGCTCCTGTATCATGCGGTCTTCTTCCGGAGAAAACTGGATAAACGGCGTGCCGAAAGCCGAATGTTTGCCGGTCAGCACTGTATCGAAAGTAATGCCCAGTTTCTCTTTCATGGTTTTATCGAGCATTGGAATAGTGCCGAATACCCCGATGGAACCTGTGATGGTGTTGGGTTCTGCAAAAATACTATCGGCGTGGCAGGCAATATAATATCCGCCCGATGCGGCTAAATCGCCCATACTGACAACGACAGGTTTGCCGGCTTCTTTGCAAAGCAGGATTTCGCGGTAGATATTTTCACTTGCCAGTACGCTTCCCCCCGGTGAGTTGATGCGCATCACGATGGCTTTGACATTGACATCCTGGCGGATTTTACGCAGGAGTTTGACATATTTTCCATCGTAAATATCACCTGCTTCTCCGTTGTCACCGTCGAGGAGGGTGCCTTCAGCGTACACTACCGCAATTTTATCTTTGGTACTCAGGTCAATTTTCCGCCCCCTTGCCTTGGAGTAATCTTCAATGCTGACACGGTACAGTTTTTCTTTTTGGTCCAATCCGATTTTGTTTTTCATCA
>JAYSZC010000970.1:0-1120 GCA_043738235.1 Lewinellaceae bacterium
GCGGAGTTTCGCGAATTTTCCCAACGTAGAGTTGACTGAATTATCGCGGATCGCGGATTTCATCCGCCTATAGACCCCTTTGACCAATAGAATCATTCATAAATTAGGGATGACTCATGTTTGCCATTTTGCCATTTTACTTATTTATTTCGGTTTTGTGACGAACACGCCCACCCTGAAAAAAGGGGTATCCGTCGGTTCCGCATCGAAGGTGACCGTATTCGTTGATTTCGACCTGAAGTCGGTAGCGAAGTTTTTCTGGTAACCCACTTTGACAAACATACCCAGCCAACCGGCTAAACGCTGCTCGGCGGTGACTGAGGCTATGATGGCCGAGTGGTTCAAAGCATAGTCCTGTTCACCCTGCAGTGCATCCGCATAACTGACCCGGTAACTTTGACTTATATATTCAACTCCGCCCAAAAACAGCCTGCGCGGGGTGTGGTTGTAGCGCATAAAAAAATTGATCGGCAGAATGGATTCGAGGCCCCATTTGTCGGAAAAATTGCGGTTCCAGACAAAAACGGGCAGGATAATCGTGCGCCGGAAGGATTGTAAAAAGGTAAATCCGGCCCCCCATTCATGGTCTTCATCCTTCTTGGAAGCAAAAAATGCCATCATACTGATCACCCGGTTCTTTTTATCGAAATTGAACGGGCCTCTATAATTACCGGCATAGCCGTATTTCAGCCGTACAACACCGTAATGGCGCTCGTTCAGCGGTTTGATCATAATCAGATCATACGAGGTGTTTTTTAACGAATGTTGATCCAATTGATTAAATAATGGGCGATAATCGTTGCCGACTCGTTTGAAATGGTATTGGTCGCGAACAAATTTTGCGCCCACCATCAACTTGAAATCAGGATTGTTCAACAGGGGCGCCTTGAAACTCATTAAAAACTGTTCGTTGTGGTTGGTCGCGCTGTACGGGGCAGCCAGCGGGGTGTTTTCAGGCCGGTAGGTACTGGATCCGTTTTGGCTGTACGATATTTCCAAACCCTTTCCGGCGGACTTATTGCGGATGCCGGGAATACAGTAACAACGCGCATTGCCGAATGGATCGGCGGTAATATCTTCCGGCATAAAATCCGGTTTATGCTGACCATAGGACTGTATC
>JAYSZC010000971.1:0-2770 GCA_043738235.1 Lewinellaceae bacterium
CTGGCGCGTAGCTGCGGCCTTGTGGTACTTTCCAGCCGTGCCAAAGCAGGGGCACATGCGTATCGTAGGCATAAGGCGATCCATGGGTGGTGCCATCCAGTTTGAATGATTTGTCATCGGCGTGCCAGGCCGGGTCGAGTTGGAACAGGATGTCGCCCGACCGGCGCGGGTGGATACCGCGGCGGGTTTCGGCGGCAAAAGGAAATTCAAGCGGGAACGACACAAGTTCGTCGCGGGTAAAAGCATCGTACACCCCTTTTTGTGTCCGCAGATAGTCGATTGCGATATGTGCAACTTCCTCAGGATTCAGGTCGAGATCGTTTATAGCTTCCCAGTTGAGCCAGATTTGCTGGTTGCCTACCTCGTGAATAAAATCGCCGGGTATGCCCAATTGGGCTGCGAGCAAATTTTCCAGATTGACCTCTAATTTACTTTCTTCAAAAACACCGGCGGGGATACGCAGGTCCTGCATGTGTACGGGCGTTTCGGCGCCGCCGTGATCGGCTGTCAGAAAAACGAGCACATTGTTTTGGCCGAATTTTTTATCCAGATAGTCCATCATGCGGGCAATATCGCGGTCGAGTTGCAGGTAGACGTCCTCCATTTCTTCACCGTGGATACCAAACTGGTGGGCGCAGTAGTCGGTGCTGGAAAAACTAAGGCAGAGAAAATCGGGGGCATCGTCCAGGCCAAGTCCCATTTTATCCATTGCTTCGATCGCAAAATCCAGTGTGAGGGTATTGCCCATCGGGGTAAAGCGCAGCACGCCGAAGCCCTGGGCTTTGCGCAATTCGGGCAGGTTGTAAGGCATATTGCCCGGGAAGTTGCCGTATTTCCCTTTGTTATATCTGTCCCATCCCGCAAAACTCTCGTCATAGCGCAGCGTGGAGTCGGTGGCCCAGGGTTTTGAGAGGTAGCGCTCCGGCAGGCGGCGGGCATTAAAATCCTGTACCCATTTAGGCAAACCCAAAGAATCGGGATAATAAGTAGAGGTGATCCAGTCGCCGGTGGCGTCATCGAACCAGTAACAGGCATTCGGGATATGGCCGGCAGGAATGATGCTCGCGCGGTCTTTTAGGCAAACACCCACCACTTTCGAGCGGAAATTATTGGACAAGCGCAGCTCGTCGGTAATCGTAGTAGACAGCATCACCGTTGGCGAGTGCTGGCCGACTCTTTCCGTGGGGCTGCCTACTGTTTTATATCGTTTATCAGTTGTCACGTAGCGGTGTTCGCCCCATTCCGGATCCCACCATTCATTGCCGATAATACCATTGACAGAAGGCGTTGTGCCGCTGTAAATGGCCGCATGTCCGGGCGCCGTATAGGTTGGAACAAAGTTGTATTTGGTATTTTCACAGGAAAAACCCTCGGATAACAGGCGTTTGAAGCCTCCGGACACATATTTGGACTGGTAGCGATACAGAAAATCGTAGCGCATCTGGTCTACCACAATGCCCACGATTAATTTGGGCTGTGCGGGCGCATTGTTTTGGGTAATACCAGAAAACGGGAAACATAATACTAAGATAAATAGAAGTGCTTTGAATGGCATATTAGACAGGTTAATGGTTGAGTGATCGCGCAAAGTTGGGTAAAGCGGATTAATAAAACGTAAACTTTTACCTTTTGACATGTTGCTCTTTTACTTAATGCACGCAGGAAACTATGCCGGGAAATAAAATTCTGTACTTTTGCCGCCGTTTTGGCCGCATACTTTTTGGGAAAGGCCAATTTCGGATACCAAATTATTCTAACTTTCACGTCAAAACAAAACTTAACGGATGAGTTCTCTTATTTACATACTTCCGTTTTTTGGAGTTATCGGTCTGGTGTATATGTTCGTCCTGCAAGGCTGGGTGACCAAACAGGATGCCGGTGACGAAAAAATGCAGGGCATTGCCAAAAACATCGCTGATGGCGCCATGGCTTTCCTAAAAGCCGAATACCGCGTATTATCCATTTTTGTACTGATTGCATCCGTATTACTTGGCTGGCTGGGTACACAGGTAGAAACCAGTCACCCGCTGATTGTATTTGCCTTTGTGATTGGAGCGCTGTTCTCCGTAATGGCAGGTTTTATGGGTATGCGTATTGCTACCAAAGCCAATGTGCGTACCACGCAGGCTGCCCGTACCAGTCTGGCACAAGCCCTGAAAGTATCGTTCAACGGCGGTTCGGTGATGGGCCTCGGCGTAGCGGGCCTGGCCGTATTGGGCCTTAGCCTGTTGTTTGCACTGTTCTATAACTTTTTTATGGGCGGTTCTTACGGCCCTGACGGTTATGAAAAAATGTCCCGCGTACTGGAAGTGCTGGCCGGTTTTTCCCTCGGCGCTGAATCCATCGCTTTATTTGCCCGTGTAGGCGGCGGTATTTATACCAAAGCTGCCGACGTAGGCGCCGACCTGGTGGGTAAAGTGGAAGCAGGTATCCCGGAAGACGATCCGCGCAACCCCGCCACGATTGCCGATAACGTAGGCGATAACGTAGGCGACGTAGCCGGTATGGGCGCCGACCTGTTCGGTTCTTATGTGGCTACCGTGTTGGCTACCATGGTACTCGGCAACTCTGTGATCCGCGACTCCGGCGGTATCGACGATGCATTCGGCGGTATCGGCCCCATTCTATTGCCTGTGCTGATTGCAGGTATCGGCATCCTGTTGTCTATCATCGGTATGTGGCTGGTGCGTGTAAAAGACAATGCGGACGTAAACTCCGACATGGTACAAGGCGCATTGAACCGCGGCAACTGGGCCAGTATCATCCTCAC
>JAYSZC010000972.1:0-2769 GCA_043738235.1 Lewinellaceae bacterium
GTCCCGACCATGCCCAGCTCAGTTGTGAACCTATTTCAAACCGATAGCGGGCTTTGGCCCTGTGGCAGCCGTCGTTGTGCAGCACAAGCCAGAAAGGCACGGTTTGTCCGCAAACCGGCGGACTCGATGTAATAACGGAGTTGACCCTGGTAAAAGCCACATTCGGACGGAAGCCAAAGGCCAATTCCGTGCCGACCGGCAAAGGCAGGCTCAGATGCAGCGTTGCAGAATCGCTGGTAAGTACCCAACAGGAATCATATTGGAAAGCAATGGTATACTGGCCAGGTGGCGCGAAGAACCGGAACGCGCCATCGGCATTGGTATTGGAGATTGTAGCCGAGGGATCGAGCGACACGCCGATGCCGGGCAGGTCGGGCTCGCCGGCGTCTTGCTGGCCATTGGCGTTTTCATCTACATAACAATGGCCGCTCACATCGGGCAGGCCGCTGAAATTGTTGTAATAACCGAATTCGTGTGTTTGGCTGTATATCAATTCCTGATCGCCGTCGCCGTCGAGATCGGCATCCTGGAATGTTATGTAGTAATCGGGGGTGTATACGCCCAGTATGATCCGTTCGCCGAAAACGCCGTTGCCGAGGTTGGGTATCCAACCGTAGGCGCGGTCATTAAAAAACGCTATCATATCCATCATTCCGTCGCCGTTCAGATCGGACATCGAGACGGAAAGGTAAGACACCGAATTCGGGGTCTGCGGTGAAATGGGTTGTGGCGCCCCGACCATGCCGCCGTCGCCGGGATTGCGCGACCAAACCGGAACACCCTGGGTAAAATAAACAAGGTCTGGAAAACTATCGTTGTCGATATCTGCAGCCCCAATTAAATTGTAGTACACCTCATTGGAAGACAGCACATAAGGCCCTTCAAACAAACCTGCGCCGTCATTGGCATACCAGCCGATGCCTGGGTTTAACAGTACCAACAGATCAGTATCTCCATCGCGATCCAGGTCGGTTACCTGATGCACGGAGATCGTGTCGCTTCCCGGATCAAAAAACACCGGTGCGCCGAAATGACCTGTGCCGTCATTGGACATCCAGGCCCCCGAAGGCGCGGGGCCGTCGGCCATCGTGACAATGTCATTGTCACCGTCCATGTCAATGTCGGATACCCAGGCAGTTATGTATGGCAGCAAAGCCAGGGTATCTCGTGGCGCGAATTGACCGTTTCCAAGGTTGTTATAACGGATTAGTGCATTTTCGTAGGGCAGGCCGCCGTACACATCCTGGGCACAGACGAGTATATCCGAATCGCCGTCGTTGTCCAGGTCGCCGGGCCTTATTAAACTGACATAATATTCATCCGGGTCAATGTTTTGCCGGGCAGCCCATTGATTGTTGCCCAGGTTTTTGTACCAACCCACCCGGTAGTCGGGGTTGGCTGAAATCCACAAGTCAGTCAAGCCGTCGCCGTCGATATCGTCGGGTACCAGCGTAGCATTGATGACTTCAGGGGCAAGAAAAACCAACGGACCAAACTGACCGCCACCCAGGTTGGGATAATATACGATGGCGTCGGCTGACTTGGTACATACAATATCTGCACGACCGTCTTCATCCATGTCATGGATATGGTGCGCATTCTGCCCGAGTACACCCAAGCCGGTAGCCAGTAGATGCGTAGTGAACATGGCATTGCCCGTATTTTCAAACCATACAAGGGTATCCGCGCCTTTGGTCACCAGGTCCATATCGCCATCGCCATCCAAATCGCCGGCAGAAGTCTGGCTGCCCTGCGACCACTGCGGCAGGGTCGTTGTCGGATCCACTAGTTGTGGCGCTGCAAAGTTGCCGTCGCCCAGGTTTTTCGACCATCGGTTGTCTGGGGCAGCACTCGCGCCCGACAACCAATCGGGCAGCCCGTCGCCGTCTATATCCACCACCAGCAGGAAGCCCAGGTTGTAAGGCAATGTATCTATCACAGTCTTGATCAAAAAAGTATCCGCTGCTGTATCGAGGAACAGCCTGAGTGAATCGCCTTGCGGACTAAATGTAAAAACATCCTGCAGGCCGTCGAGATTGACATCAACGATATGAAACAATGTCTCCTGGATTTCCGCAATCAAATGCATGACAGGGAAATGGCCGAAACCGTCGTTTTCATACCAGCGCAGTCCTCCTGCAATCATAACGGCCAGATCGGGGTCGCCGTCGCTATCCATATCTGCCATTTCGGTATCCGAATATGTACCGCTTAATTCTGGAATGGAATCGGCTGCGGCGAATTGCCCGCCCGGCAATTGGAGGCAGACCAGCAACTCCGATGGGTATCTTGCAAAAATGATATCCGTCAGGCCGTCGGCATTCAGGTCGGCAAACTCGGCCGCATAGAGCAGGTTCCAGTTGAATGGAAATGTATCGATCACCACCGGATTGATGATGTTTCCGGCGCCCGTGTTTTCATACAAATGGAGGATCGTATGTTCATATTCGCCGATGTAATCGAGGTCGCCGTCGCTGTCCCAGTCGTATGGCCGGTGGTGGTATTCATAAAAAGGAGAATGAGCTATGACGACTGGTGGAGTGAACTGGGCGCTCGCCTGCGAGACGGTAAGGAAGCTGCAAAAGAAAAAAAGAATGTGTTTCATGTTATAATTGTGGTGAAATGAGGGATGGGTTCCGTACCGGCTGCTTTAGCTGCCGGATGTCACGCTAGGCAACTGTGGGTGTCTCATAAGCATCGACATCAGAAATGGTGCAAATTTTTATTTCGTTTTCGCTACCAGAAACTTTCCAGGTTTTTAAAACCTGG
>JAYSZC010000973.1:0-6999 GCA_043738235.1 Lewinellaceae bacterium
GGCCACGGCAATTCCCGGAATAAGGCCCAAGGCGAGCAAAATCCCCGAAATTTTGGGGTAAATATCCCATTTGATCGCGCGCCAGATGGTGACGGCCCCCAGGTAGGTCAGCGGGAAATAACAAAGCGAAGAATAATGTACAATTTTGGTCTGTACAATGCTGAAAAGGATCAATACCACCCAAAAAAGGATTTGCATCCAGGTGCCGAAATCGGAGCGTTCGCAGGAGGCCAGCGTGTCCGATTCTAGCATTTCATCCTCCGATTGCCGATCGCCCCAGAGATTTGCCAAAGCAAAGACCGATACCGGAAAACAACCCAGCAACAGGACAATGGCGTGATAACCGAAAAATCCGCCGTGACCTGCATCCGGGGTGGTAAAAAGGCGGATTTGATACACGACAAACTCCCGGATAAACCAGGTACCGTGCAGCATTCCTTCCGTTCCGAACCATACCAGTGCGGCAGCCGAAGCGGCCAATGAAAAGATGACTAAATGTTTTAAGTAACCGCGTCCCTTGAAACGATAGCGCGCCCAGTAGAGCACCAGCACGAGCATCACAATGAGGTAGGCGGTCGGGCCTTTGGTTAGAATGGCAAGTCCCAGCAGGCCTCCGCCCATCAGTAAATAGCGGTATTTCGCCCAGAACGAACGCGGCGTTTTTACACGAAAAAATTGCCAGCGAAATTCAATAAAACCATATAACCCGCAGAAAATGAAGAAGTTAAACCAGGGGTCGATGATGCCGCTCCTGAAATATAAATGCGGTAAAATGCTGCCCATCCAGGCAAGCGCCCAGAGCCAGCCAAAATGTCGGTCGTGCAACCGAACGCCCAACCGGTAAACCAGCAGCAGTGTTGCCAGGCCGCAGATTGCGTTGGGCAATCGGGCAGCCCATTCATTGACACCGAAAATATGCATGGACAAAGCCTGCATCCAGAGGAAAAAGGGCGGCTTTTCCCAAAACGGTTCGTAATCTATCTGCGGACGAAACCAGTCTCCGGTGAGCAGCATTTCACGGGCGCATTCCGCAAAATTGATTTCATCCCAATCAAACAGATGTACTACACCGAGATAGGGAAAAAATAGCAGAAAAGCAAGTCCGATTATAAGTAAGTAGTCACGCCGCATAGCCAGAAAACATTGTACACCGGTTTTGGTTGTGGTAAATTTTTTTTCAACGCCGTTTTTCGCTGAGCAATTCACCTATTTTATTGATTGTCAGTATGGTAACTGCGATAGCCAAGCCCGGCGGAATCGCTACCCACCAGGCAGCAGGTCTGACCCGTACACTATCCAATAGGCTGCCCCAGGAAATACCTTTCAAGGCGTCGCCTCCAAAACCCAGAAATGACAGCACTGACTCCAGCAAAATAGCGCCCGCAATGCCGAACGCAAAAATAACCAAAGCAGGGCGCAGCGCATTGGGAAGGGCATGGCGTAAAAATATCCGCAATTCGGACAGCCCAAGTCCCCTCGCAGCCGTCACATAGTCGAGTTCGCGCACCCGCAACAATTCCGCCCGTACAAACAGTGCCACGTCTGTCCAACTCAATAATCCGATCAGCGCAATCATCACCCAGATGGATTGATCTTTTGGCAACAAGGCTGCAATGACTAAGATAAATATCAACTTTGGCACCGCGTTGAATATTTCGGTGAGGCGCATAACGATCAGATCAACCGGTGTCGTCACTTTGCCGGTGGCGCCTGATATTTTACCGGCAAATTTGCCGGCGAGGTAAAAACCGCTTGTCACAATTATAAAAATAACGAGGCTTTTTCCCCATTCGGCGGTTGTTTGAGCCGTATCGAGTGTGTATTGCCGGGCGGAAACGGCGAAAAAAAATGCAATGGGAATGCCCACTATTGTACTCCACAATTCAATTTTGAATACCCGCAATTGATCATCGCCCCAAAAGCCGGCCAAAGCGCCCAGCAGCAAACCGAGCACCCCGGCAATTCCCATGGACAACAAGCCGACCAACACGGCAATCCTTGCGCCTCCTACAATCCCGGCCGCCACGTCGCGCCCCCCTTCTTCGGTGCCCAACCAATGCCGGAAACGATTGTTCAGGCTCGGGTGGACTTCGCCGGGCCTCAGAAAGGCATTGGGGTTTTGGCGGGAATATTCGCCGGGTGTGAACGGAATGGGCGCGAAAACGGGCGTTTCATCGTAATTCGACAAGGTTTTCCAAGCCTCGAAAGTCTGTTCCTGCTGCTGGATTGTGCGCAGGGCGGGTTGGCTGTAAGGCACATCTTTATCAATAAATACCGTGCGAAGTCCGGGAAAATAAGCCGCGCCGTCGATACGGCAGTACAATGGCCGGCCATTTGCCAGCACATCGCGGAACAATGCAAGCAGCAGCAAACAACCTAATACCCAGAATGCCGTACGGAAACGTTTTTTCCCCATGTTCACACGTCCTTGTTGTTTTCAAAAGGCAAAATGACCGGAAATGTATCGGAAATTTCTTTCAAAACATCCCGGTTTCGGGCAAAGCCAAGCATAAAGCCTCCGCCGCCAGCGCCGCAAATTTTTAGATTAAAATGTTGATTGTCAAAACTTTGTTCCCAAATTGAACGCATGTTTTCCGGGATCATCGGGTGGAAATGCGCCAGTTGGAATTGTGAAACACGGCGCAGGTGTGTCCAGAAATTCGCAGCATCAGCCGCCAGCCAGGCGCTTAACATCGCTTCGTGGGCGGGCAACAATTCCGCGGTCAGTTGTTCAGAGAAATCGTTTTGTTTGCTTTGTTCCAAAAACCACTGCACCAGCGGGCCGGTTTGCCGGGGCGTTTGGGTGTCCATCAGGAAGACCAGCGGCGGTTCCTGCCAGGGCTGCATGGCCGCGATGGAAACCTCCGTTTTATGCCGGATCAATAAAGGCGCATTCAGGTAACTGGTCAGCGGGTCAATACCGGAACTTGCGCCGTGAAAAAAACTTTCCATTTGCCCGAAAATGAGCTTCAGCGCAGCGGTATCCGCCGTTTTTTCTGCCACATACCGGTCGTAAATACCCGCACAAAGCGCGCCTGAACTGCCCAGCCCGTATCCTGTCGGGATATTGGAATGAAAAATCAGCTCTGCTTCGATGTCCTGTTTGAGACTTTTAATATCCAGCCCGGCAATAGACTTGAGTGCTTTACTTTCAATAAACTGCAATACGATTTCCCGGTGCGCAGGGTCAACCGGTTGTTCCATGTCCCAAGCCCATTGACCGCTAAAAGCCGGCACAGGTACCGCCAGCGCCGAAGCGCCCAGCAACAGGACGTGTTCGCCGAAGAGCAAGAGTTTAGCCGGGTAGTTTCTCATGCCGCAAAAATGCACATTCAACGGCGATTATTTATACTTCACGCTGCTAGGTTTTGTGCATGGGTTAAGTCTTAAAAGTTGATGAAGGTTGATAAAGGTTGATAAAGGTTGATGAAGGTTGATAAAGGTTGATGAAGGTTGATATACATCCACTCGAAAAAGATAAAATCGTCCCATTTTCGAGTGGATGTATATCAACCTTCATCAACCTTTATCAACCTTTATCAACCCTCATCAACCTTTATCAACCTTCATCAACCTTTATCAACCCTCATCAACCTTCATCAACCTTCATCAACCTTTATCAACCTTCATCAACCTTCATCAACCATTTATAAGTGCCCGACTCTAAACAATCTTTATCTTGGCGGCGTTTTTGTACACCTGCATATTTTCATTCACTCTTTTATACCTGCACTCATTCAACATGAGTTTATTCCCACACCCTGATCTTTTTGAACGCCGGCATATCGGCCCTCAGGCATCTGACACCACAGAGATGCTTAAAACCCTGAAAGTTAGCACTTTAGATGAA
Source organism: Lewinellaceae bacterium (assembly GCA_043738235.1). GTDB lineage: Bacteria > Bacteroidota > Bacteroidia > Chitinophagales > Saprospiraceae > M3007. The sequence continues at coordinate 3,851 of JAYSZC010000973.1, forward strand.
CTCATCGAACAGACTGTGCCCGATGTGATTCGCTTGAAAAAACCGCTGAATCTGCCGCCGGCACTTTCCGAGTTTGAATATTTACAGGAACTGAAAACCGTGGCGCTGAAAAACCGCGTCATGCGCAATTACATCGGCATGGGTTATTACGGCAACATCACGCCGGCGGTAATTGCCCGCAACGTTTTCCAGAATCCGGGCTGGTACACACAGTATACACCATACCAGGCGGAAATTGCCCAGGGCCGCCTGGAAAGTCTGTTGAATTTCCAGACCATGGTGAGCGATCTGACGGGTCTGCCGATTGCCAATGCCAGTCTGCTCGACGAAGGCACAGCGGCGGCAGAGGCCATGCACATGTTTTTTGCCGAAAAAAACAAACGCGCTAAAGACGGGGAGGAAGCGAACGAGTTTTTTGTGGATGAAAATGTTTTCCCTCAAACCTTGGATGTGTTGAAAACGCGCGCATTGCCGCAAGATATCCAATTGGTGGTGGGCGACTGGCGCAAGTACACTTTCACGGAAAAAACCTTCGGGGTGCTGTTGCAATATCCTGATAAACAGGGCAATGTAGCGGATTACCGCGCTTTTGTGGAACAAGCGAAAGCACAGGCCGCGTATGTGTGCGTAGCCACCGACTTATTGGCCCTGGCTTTGCTCACGCCGCCGGGCGAATGGGGGGCCGATTGCGCCGTCGGCAACAGCCAGCGATTCGGCGTACCGTTGGGATACGGCGGGCCACACGCTGCGTTTTTTGCCTGCTCCGAAGATTTTAAACGCCAGATCCCGGGCCGTATCATCGGCGTTTCGGTAGATAAACACGGCAATCCTGCCTTGCGTATGGCCCTGCAAACCCGCGAGCAACATATTCGCCGCGAAAAAGCGACCTCCAACATTTGCACCGCACAGGCCCTGCTGGCCAACATGGCTGCTATGTACGCCGTCTACCACGGCCCCGCCGGCATCCGCGGCATTGCAGGCCGCGCGCATGCTATGGCGGCAAGCCTGGCTTCGGCGCTCACGGCAGGCGGTTTTAAACAAACCAACGCCCACTTTTTCGATACCTTGCATATCGCCCTGAACGAGGGCCAACTGGCCGATCTTCGCAAAAAAGCGGAAGCGGCAGGCATCAATTTTTTCTACACCAAAGACGCGGTGCAAATTGCGCTCGACGAGACAACGACTGATGCCGACCTGAAAGATATCCTGCAAATATTCGGCATCAGCAAGCCGATTACACACTTGTCCTCCGCTATTCCTGCGGCCCTGGTGCGTGAAAGCGCATTCCTGACCCACCCGGTATTCAATTCTTACCACACGGAATCGGACATGATGCGCTACATTAAACGCCTGGAGAATGCCGATTTGTCATTGATGCATTCCATGATTTCGCTGGGTTCCTGCACCATGAAACTGAATGCAGCCGCTGAAATGATTCCGGTCAGTTGGGAAAACTGGGCCAATATGCATCCCTTTATGCCCATCGATCAGGTGCAGGGTTATGCGCAGATTATCAACGAATTAGAGCAATACCTATGTGAAATAACGGGTTTTGAAGCCTGCTCGCTCCAGCCCAATTCGGGCGCACAGGGCGAATACGCAGGCCTGATGGCGATTCGCGCCTATCACCTGGCAAAAGGCGATACGCACCGCGATGTGGCGCTGATTCCTTCCTCGGCGCATGGCACCAATCCGGCCAGCGCTGTGATGGCTGGTATGAAAGTTGTCGTGGTGGCCTGCGACGAGCGCGGCAACATCGACGTGGCTGATCTGAAAGCCAAAGCGGAGCAACACGCGGCTCATCTGGCTTGCCTGATGGTCACGTATCCCTCTACCCACGGCGTTTTTGAAACATCCATCATCGAAGTTTGTAAAACCATCCACCAATACGGCGGCAAGGTGTACATGGACGGCGCCAACATGAATGCGCAGGTTGGGCTGACCAGTCCCGCGACTATCGGCGCGGATGTATGCCACCTCAACCTGCACAAAACATTTGCCATTCCGCACGGCGGCGGCGGCCCCGGCATGGGCCCTATCTGCTGCAACACCAGTCTGGCGCCCTACCTGCCGAAACACGTTTTGGTGGAAACCGGCGGCCCGGAAGGCACCACGGCCATCAGCGCCGCGCCCTGGGGGAGCGCCAGTATCCTGTTAATTTCCTACGCCTACATCAAAATGCTGGGAAAAGAGGGCGTCACCAACGCCACCAAATACGCGATCCTGAACGCCAACTACATCAAGGCTCGGCTGGAATCTGCTTTCGATGTGTTGTACGTCGGCGAAAAAGGCCGCTGCGCACACGAAATGATCCTCGACCTCCGGCCTTTCAAGTCGCTGGCCGGCGCCGAAGATGTAGCCAAACGCCTGATCGACTACGGTTTTCACGCGCCGACGTTGTCATTTCCGGTAGCGGGCACCATTATGATCGAACCGACGGAAAGCGAAAGCAAAGCGGAACTGGATCGTTTCTGCGACGCGCTGCTGGCTATCCGCAAGGAAATTGACGAAATCGCTTCCGGCGACTACGACCACGACGACAATGTGCTGCACAATGCGCCGCACACCGTCGGGGAAATGACCGCCGACACCTGGTCGCACAAATACGGTCGCGAAAAAGCGGCCTTCCCGCTGCCTTACCTGCGCCACGGATTCAAGTTCTGGGCCACGGTTGGCAGGATTGACCAAGCGTACGGAGACCGGAACCTGGTGTGTACATGCCCGCCGGTAGAAGAGTATGCGACGGTGTAGATTTTGAAAAGGTTTATGGGTTTATAGTTTATGGGTTTATAGTTGATGGGTGGAAGCCCGGAGATGGTGGCGTGTTGAAGTTGGTTTATTGGCTGATAGTCAAGGAATTAACTTTAGTACGCCACTGTTATTAAATGCCTTGTAAAATCTCAATCGGTCAAAACAATCATAATATATGCGAATAATGGGTTAAAACCCATACTACTGGACATTTTTGAAAAGAGGCGGGAGAAAGCCCGATTTTCGTGGTTACAACAACATGATAATCGATGCTTCCCCCGCACTTACGCAAATTTAGTGACTTATACGATTCCTACGGTTTAGGAGCCGTAAAAAATATTTGGCTTTTAACTTGTCTCCTTCCGATCGCCCGCACGGTGAACCTTTACAAGGTGAAG
>JAYSZC010000974.1:0-6984 GCA_043738235.1 Lewinellaceae bacterium
GTGGACGAAAAGGAAATCGCCGCCCTGCTGCAAAAGATCGAACAGGCGCCGATGCCGACAGGTCCCAAACTGCTGCAAATTGCGCTGGCCGGCGAGTACCAGGGTACTCCGGTGCACCTGGACGAATCAGCCCGGGCGCTGATCGCCGAATTGCTGCGCCCCGATGCCGTGCCTTTACCTGCCGGTTTGTACGCTACGCTGCGCCCCTACCAGTTGCGCGGCTTCGAATGGCTGTACAAAAACACACGTCTCGGCTTTGGCAGCCTCATCGCCGACGATATGGGGCTTGGCAAAACCCTGCAAGTGATCGCGATGCTCCAACGACTGAAAGAGGACGGCGCCCTGGCGGGCGACCAGAAGGCGCTGGTGGTCGTGCCGACCACCCTGCTTACCAACTGGTCCAAAGAAATCAGCCGTTTCGCGCCAGGGTTGCGCGCCCATATCTACCACGGCGCCGCGCGCAGTCTCGCTCCGCTGGCCGAAGCCGATCTGCTGCTTACCACCTACGGCGTGGTGCGTTCCGAAATCACCCATTTGCAAAAAAAGGATTGGCTCGTGGCCGTCATCGACGAAGCACAGAATATCAAAAACCTGGAAACGGCCCAAACCAAAGCCGTCAAAAAACTCAAAGCGCCCGTGCGTATCGCTATGACTGGCACGCCGGTGGAAAACCGCCTGAGCGAATATTTCTCTATTTCCGAATTCGCCAACTCCGGCTATTTAGGCTCCCTGAAAGAATTCACCGACGAGTATGCCAAACCCATCGAAGTGGAGCGCAACCACGCCACACTCGATCGCTTCCGCCACGTTACCGCGCCCTTCCTGTTGCGCCGGGTGAAAACGGACAAAAGTATTATCAGCGATTTGCCGGACAAAATAGAAACAAATCAGTTTTGTACCCTCACGCAGCAACAGGCGGCTTTGTACCAGAATGTGGTGGATGAGTCGCTCCGGGCCATTGCCGGAGAAAAAGACGGCGACATCAAGCGCCAGGGCCTGGTGTTGAAAATGCTGACCGCACTCAAGCAGGTATGTAACCACCCGGCGCATTTCCTGAAAAAAACGGACGCTGATCCGGCGCTTTCCGGCAAAACCCAATTGCTGCTCGAACTGCTGACACAAATCCTGGACAACGGCGAAAAGACGCTTATTTTTACCCAATACCGCGAAATGGGCGATCTGTTGGTACCACTCCTGCGCGACCAATTGGGCCAGGAAGCCGCTTTCCTGCACGGCGGCCTCTCCCGCAAGGACCGCGATACTATGGTGGAGGATTTTCAACACAATCGCAGTGCGCGGGTATTGCTGTTATCCTTAAAAGCAGGCGGCACGGGTCTCAACCTCACCGCCGCCTCCAATGTGATCCACTACGATCTCTGGTGGAACCCTGCCGTGGAAGCCCAAGCCACCGACCGCGCCTTCCGGATCGGACAGCAGCGCAATGTACAGGTACACCGTTTTATCACCCAGGGCACATTTGAAGAGAAAATCAATACGATGCTGCAATCGAAAAAAGAATTGGCTAACCTGGCTATAACAAGCGGTGAAAAATGGGTCGGCGAGTTGTCGGATAGGGAATTGCGGGATCTGGTGCGTTTGGGGTGATTCGGAAGCAAAATAAATGGAAACTACTTAATCACCACTTTCCGATACACCCGCTCTGTGCCGTTTTCCAGTGTAACAATATACATCCCATTTGGCAATCCCGAAAAATCTACCAGGATAGCGGTTTGACCTTCGGCAACGCTGAAATGCGATCCACCTTGAAAACGGACCAGTTTTCCTGCGGCATCAAAGACCGAAATTCGCCAGTCGGCCGCACCATTTGTCGTAAAATCGAGGCTTACCTGACCCGCAGGAGCGGGATTGGGATAAAACGCACCGACCATGCTGTCCTTGCCCTTCACCGTGAGAGTGACTATCGGACTGATTTCAAATGTGCCATTGTAGTCCACCTGCCGCAGGCGGTAGTAGTAGGTTGTACCTGCGTGGAGGTGCTGATCGGCATACAGATATTGCTGTTGTTGGGTGGTAGTGCCATGACCAGCCACCCAGCCGATGGGGCGGAAAGAGATGCCGTCTTCGCAGCGTTCGACGTCGAATCCGGCATTGTTGTGTTCGGTGGCGGTACGCCAATGGAGCCGGGCCGTTTGTCCGTTCAGAGAAGCATGGAAACCGAACAGTTCGACGGGCAGGACGGCTCCGGCGGTAATACTGCTGCCATTGTCTTCATAAGCCCAGTCCACGATGTTCCATTGGGTGTGGTTATTTCTGGTGAGGCGTATCCAGCCGTATTTCGTATCACCGTTCAATACAGCTCTGAACCCGACGTAACGGATCATCCCATCGGTTTCCCACATGGTATGGGGAAATTCATCTTCATTTGCCGCATCATCCGCCAGTATATTTGTCTGATTGGCTGCAAAGTTCCAGGGGCCGTCGGGGCCGATGACAAAACCGAAATTGTTGGCCATCGGGTAATTGTTTACACCGTCGCTAACAGCAATAAAACCGTTTATTGCCAAATCCGCCCCACCTACTTTATCGATCCGGATAAACCGTATGCCTGAATTCGGTTCTACATTGTTTGCGATTTTAAAATCCTTTATGCCTGCATTGTTGAGATTGATCTCTACGAGGTTGTTGTGGTTCGGAATATTCGCGGCGACATCCTGGACGCCGGAGTAGATAACAGTCGCCTCGGCAGCGGGCAATCCGCTCAGGAAAGCGGCCAGTAGAAGTAGTAATTGTGGGCTGTTTAAAGGTTTCAACACCAGCGCTTTGGAAAGTCCGGCGTAGTGTTTCACCTGTTGTTTTAAGGGCTTGCCGTTGTCAAATGGTATGGGCTTTTTCATGAAGCATGATATATTTAATGAAAAAAATAATATCATTCCTGAGGGCCTGACGGGGTCATCTGTTCAAAGGTATTAATTATCATATTTCCAGTCAATAGGTGTATGATGTGAATATATTGTTTCCTGAAAAATTGTCGCAGAATCACAATAATGATGGATAATTATCATATATAAATGTGCCATGCCGCTTGTTTTTTTGTTCTTCGAGCGGCTCGCAGGGTACTGGATATGTTGCAGGACCGGCAGGGACAGTCGTGGTTTGCCACTTGAAATACAACGTTGTTGCAAAAAAGGTAAATTACTGATCTTAAACATTTACATCTTGTTTTTACCTATTATTGCCCATCCAAATACGATATGTTTTCATCATAAACGCCACCATTGAAACTCCTCCCGCAATCTCCGGCCAAAACGCTGCATCCCGCCTACCGCATCCAGAACGTGGAGCGCGGTCGGCTCGAACGCTTCAAAACCGAACTGGCCCGCCTGCTCGAACACCTCGGTCATGCAGCGCAGGAGAGCGAGGAACACCTCAAAAATATCGTTTCCGATTTCCTCAAAGGCGCGTTTTACCGCGATGAACATTTTGTCAATACCAAAGACCGGCAGGACCTGGTGATCCACAACGGCCGGACAGCCAAAGACAGCGTCGGCGTCATCATCGAAACGAAAAAACCCGGCAACAAGTCGGAAATGATCACGGCCGACAAGCCCAATACCAAAGCCCTGCAAGAGTTGCTGCGTTATTATCTCAACGAACGCAAGCGCCTGGATAACAAGGAAATCCGCCATCTGGTCATCACCGACATCCATGTATGGTATCTCTTCGATGCGGCTGATTTCGAGCGGCATATTTACGCCAATAAAAAACTGCTGAAACAATACGCTGACTGGTCGGAAGGCCGGCTCGGAGCAGGCAATACCGACTGGTTTTACAAGGAAATCGCCGCGCCGTTTTTTGAAAAGGAACTACCCGAACTGCGCTGCTGCCAATTCGACCTGCGCGATTACGTGCAGGCCGCTACCAATGCCGATCCCAGCGACGACGAACTGCTGCTCGATCTGTATAAAATCCTGTCGCCGCAGCACTTGCTCAAAAAACCGTTCTCCAACGACAGCAATGCCCTCAACAAACAGTTCTACGACGAACTGTTGTACATCCTCGGGCTGGAAGAAGTGAAAGACGGCGGCAAAAAACTCATCAACCGCGCCGGAAAACGCCGCCACGACGGCAGCCTGCTCGAAAATACGCTCAGCGAACTGGATGTCAGCGGCGTCTGGCGCGATGCCACCGGCCTAGATCAATTCGGCGAAACCGCCGAAGAGCAGCGCTACAGCATCGCGCTCGAGCTCTGTATTACCTGGCTCAATCGCATCCTGTTCCTCAAACTGCTCGAAGGCCAGTTGATCCGCTGGCGCGGCGGCGAACGCCTGCTGTCGGTAGACAAGGTGAAGGACTACGACGAACTCAACGAACTCTTTTTCCACGTGCTGGCCGTGCCAGAAGACGAGCGCCGCGCCTCCGTGCAGCAGCAATTCGGCAACATCCCTTACCTGAACAGTTCGCTGTTTGAACAAACGGAACTCGAACGCCGTACCCTGCGCGTTTCGGCCCTGAAAGACCGGCTCGAAATGCCCGTTTTGCCCAACTCCGTGCTGCGGCAGGGCGCCAACCCGCCGGCCAACATGCAGACGCTGAATTACCTGTTCGCATTCCTCGACGCCTACGACTTCAGCAGCGACGCAAAGGCCAGAATTCAGTCCGAAAACCGCGCCGTCATCAACGCCTCGGTGCTGGGCCTCATTTTTGAAAAGATCAACGGCTACCGCGACGGCTCGTTTTTCACGCCCGGCTTCATCACGATGTACATGTGCCGCGAAACGCTGCGCCGCGCTGTACTGCAAAAATTCAACGAGCGCTACGACTGGGACTGCCGGAATGTGGAAACCGAGCTTCACAACGAACTGATCCGGCAGAAAATACCGCTGCAAGCCGCCAATACGCTCATCAACAGCCTGCGCATCTGCGACCCCGCCGTGGGCAGCGGCCACTTCCTCGTCAGCGCGCTCAACGAACTGATCGCCATCAAAAGCGACCTGGGCATCCTGTGCGACCCCGCCGGTAAACTATTGCCCCTCAAGGCTTTAGTTGGTAACGACGAACTGATACTGACCGACCGCGAGAGCGACCAGCCCATCGAATACCGGCCCGGCAACACAGTCTCCCAGCGCGTGCAGGAAGCCCTGTTTCACGAAAAACAAACCCTGATCGAGAATTGCCTGTTCGGCGTGGACATCAACCCCAAATCGGTGATGATCTGCCGCCTGCGGCTCTGGATCGAGCTGCTGAAACACGCCTACTTCCGCGCCGACAGCCAGTACCGGCGCCTCGAAACGCTGCCGAATATCGACATCAATATTAAAACGGGCAACTCGCTGGTGAGCCGGTTTGCACTGGAAGAGGACCTGAAGCAGGCTTTGAAAAAAAGTAAATGGAGCGTGGAAATGTACCGCATGGCTGTACGCCAGTATCATCATGCGTCCAACAAAGATGAAAAAAGTGAGTTAGAGCGGTTAATTTCAGAAATAAAAGGCGATTTCAGAACAGAGATTGGACGTAACGACCCAAAAGTATCACGCCTTCAAAAACTCACCAGCGAACTATACCATCGCTTCACAGGCAATTTTCTTTTTGAACCGGATACGCCTTATGGCGGGAAAAAACATCCGGAAGATTCTTTGGAGGCCAAACGGGATAAGGAAAAGGCAAAAATTGAACAGGAAATCACCAAACTGAGAGATGAAATAGAGGAAATCAAAAACAATAAGATTTACAAAAACGCTTTTGAATGGCGTTTTGAATTTCCGGAAGTACTGGATGATGAGGGGAAATACCTGGGGTTCGATGCGGTGCTGGGCAATCCGCCGTATATCCGGCAGGAAGAACTGGGCGCTTACAAATCCCATTTGCAGACGCACTTTGAAACCTACGCCGGAACCGCCGATTTATATGTGTATTTCGTGGAGCGCGGCATAAACGTGCTGCGCCCCGGCGGCCATTTCAGTTATATTCTGCCCAATAAATGGATGCGCGCCGGATACGGCGACAAACTCCGCCAGTATGTGAAACGCCACCGCATCGAAGGCATCAGCGATTTCGGCGATCTGCCGGTGTTCGAGGAAGCGACCACCTATCCCTGTATCCTGGAAATGAGCCGCACGGATGCACAGGCCAGTTTCCCTGCCGTCGCGATCAATACGCTGAATTATGATGTCTCGCTGAGTGATTACATCCGCAGCCATTCCTTTTCCGTGGGACTCGATGGCCTGAGCGACAGCGGCTGGACACTCAGCAATCAGTCCGTACAAAACCTGCTCGATAAACTGCGCGCTGCCGGTACGCCGCTGGGCGAATATGTGCAGGGGAAAATCTACTACGGCATTAAAACCGGCCTGAACGAGGCTTTTGTCATCGATGCGGTGACGCGGGAGCGTTTGATTGCGGAAGATGCGCGGAGTGGGGAGGTGATCAAGCCGTTTTTGGCGGGACGGGATATTAAAAGGTACCAGACGCCGGTGAGTGATAAGTATTTGATATTCACCAGAAGAGGGATTAAAATGGAGGAATACCCGGCTATTTTGAAATATTTGGAGCAGTTTAAACAGCGGTTGATGCCGAAACCGAAAAATAGTACAGATACAAAATGGGTAGGTAGAAAACCTGGTAGTTATCAATGGTATGAAATCCAGGATACTGTTGATTATTGGAAAGAGTTTGAAAAAACAAAGATACTTTGGCCTGGCATCTCTTTAGAAGCCAATTCTTTTGCTTTGGACGAATCCAATTATTACGGAAATGATAATAATCAACTTATTATTTCTGATGATAAATATTTGCTTGGAATTCTGAATTCAAAGGTTAGCAAAGTCTTTTTAGAAAGTATCTGTGATAAGGTTCAAGCGGGATTTGTACGTTTGAAAATCGTTTATGTTGAATCAACGCCTATTCCGGCACAGGCAACGGAAACTCAAAAAGAGCAAATTATCTCCCTCGTCACCCGCATCCTCGCCGCCAAGCAAACCGACCCATCCACCGACACGAGCGCTTTGGAGGCGGAGGTGGATGGAT
>JAYSZC010000975.1:0-19646 GCA_043738235.1 Lewinellaceae bacterium
CGTTCTTCTTTGGGTATTTTGTCCATGGTAATCAGGTGTTTAAGCATACAAAACTATGGAAATTCCTCAAACTCAAACCCATACACTTCCCCCGGCGCCATCCTTTTCCCAAACTGCGTCACAGTCATCTGCGGACCGCTGTATTCAAACCGGATCCTGCACGCCTTCACAGCGGGATCGCGCTGAAAACTCAACTGGGCCGGGACTTTGCCTTTGCGGGCACTGATGGTTTTCACCCCTTTCATGTCGGTAATTTTCCAGTCGCCGGAAGGCCCGATGAGCACGAGCGAATATTGTTGTCCGGCCACAGTATCGAGCACCGCGATGGGGCGGCGAAAATCGAAAGGGCCCCATTCATCCATCAGGATAAAGCGCCGGCCGCGCGGAAAACCATCCGGCAATACGGCCGGCATCCCGTCGGGCAGGCTGTCCGGCTCCTGCAATTCGCCAAAAGGAATATCGAGCGGCGCGTAGGGGTTTTCTGGTTTGGCAGGATGTTCAAAATTCAGGCTTTTGGAAGCAGACAGTTCGGGGTGCCGCCACACGGAAGCGAGTTTTTCGGTGGAACCATAAAGGTCATTTCTCAAAAAGCGCAGACTGTCGTTTGCTTTGGACGTTTCCAACAGCACATCAAAATCATAAAACAGGTTTTCGCCGTTGACGGACACCTTGCTGGAAGCGCTGATTTTCAAGGGTTTGCGCACGTTTAAAAATACATTCCGGTCGATGTTGTGGTCGCGGCTGCGGGTATCGCGGTGTTGCACGTAACCCCAGTCGGCGGGTTGCTTGTCCCGCGCCCAGAGCTGGATACCGACGCTGTCGTCCTGGAACAAATTCTGCCGGATCGTATCGTTTTGTCCGTGTTCGATGGCGATACCTGTTTTGCAATCGGCGAGGTAATTGCCCAAAATAAGCGACTCGAAACTGTAGCCACCCCAGATGCCGTAGGTACATTCCCGAATGATATTGCCCTGGATGCGGTTGCGCGAGAAAGTGACTTCCACGCCATTGGTGGGGGCGTGGCTGAAATCGTTGCCAAAAATGATATTGTCGTTGCAGCCGCCCGCCCCGGTATCCATCGTCGTTTGCCCCGCCCAGAGAAAAAGCCCGTCGCCGGAGTGGGTGGCGGAGTTGTAAGCAATGGTATTTTCGTTGCTTTGTTCATAGACGAGAATGCCCGCCGAATCCTGTCCGCGCTGATAAACGCCGTGCGAATAACCGCGCACATTCCAGTCCAAACGATTGTGCATCAACTTGTTGCGACTACTTCTGTACAGCCCGATGCCCAGGCCGGAGTTGAAGTGAAAAAAGTTGTTGTACACCAGGCCGTCGTTGCAGCCCGTCATCAGCAGCGCATTCTGGTTTCCTGTGATGCGGCAGCCGCGCACGATCGCGCTTGGGCAGTTTTTAAGGTAAATACCCGCACCATAGCGCAGCCACTCGTCCGCGTCGTTGTGGTGGTAACTCAGCCAGTCGGACTCGTCTTCCCGTTCGCGGGTGGACAGCAGCCGGGGCCGATAATTATAGGACAAATCGCAGTTTTCCAGCAGCAGATTGTCCACAGCCTCCGCGTAAACGGCGATTTTATAACCCCGGATGCGGGCGTTTTTCAAGGTGATATTTTTCCCAATGATTCGAATGGAATAACCGTAAAACCGGTCGGGCATCGCGGTATCATCCGCGCCGCGCAATTCCGCGTTTTGAAAATCGACCGTGATGTTTTCGCCCGCGATCGTACAAACCGGCGCTGCTGTCAGGCTGTCGGCGGGCAATAGGTATGCGCCCGGTTTGATGCGGCAGGACGTCGTGATTTTCAGGTCTTTTGTTAGTACAATTTCCGGCGTTTGGGCCAGAAAAGTAGCACTGCAAAAGCACAAAAAGAGCGCTTGGGCGATTTTCTTCATGTCATTTTTTGAACAAAAGTAAGGGTTAGTTGCTATCTGCTTCGCACAGTAGTAATCGCCTGGTCAGATAACTTATCCTGGCGTTGTACCTTTCCGGCAAGTGTCGAAAACGACCCAAGTATCTCATGCAAAAAATCAGATTAAAATCTTTGTAAATGCTTGATTATCAACACTGATAACGAATAACAGATAACTTATAACTAAATATGACCCACCCTTCCAAAGTAATCATCGTCGGCGCCGGACTCGTCGGTTCCCTGTGGGCCGTATTTATGGCGCGGTGCGGCTACAACGTACAGGTATATGAACGCCGGCCCGATATGCGCGCTGCCGGTTACCGGGGCGGCCGCTCCATCAACCTCGCCATGAGCGAACGCGGCTGGAAAGCCATCGAAATGGCCGGCATCCGCGATAAAATTGAAAAAACAGCTTTGCCGATGCCCGGGCGCATGATGCACGCCATCCATGGCGAACTTACTTTCCAGCCGTATGGAAAAGAGGCGGAAGCCATCTACTCGGTATCCCGCGGAGGACTGAATTTTGAACTGCTTGAAATAGCCGACAGTTTTCCCAACGTGGAATTTTTCTTTGAGCACCGCTGTGTGGAAGTCGACCTGGAACTGCCTTACATCACTTTTGAAGACCTGCGCAGCGGCGAAACAAAGATGGTGGAGGCGCCGCTCATCTTTGCCACCGACGGCGCTTTTTCCGCTGTGCGGTACAGCCTGCAAAAAACGGATCGTTTCCAGTACACGCAGTTTTACCTCGAACACGGTTACAAAGAACTCTCCATCCCGCCCGCTGCCGACGGCGGTTACCGGCTGGATCCGAAAGCGCTGCATATCTGGCCGCGCGGCAATTTTATGATGATCGCCTTGCCGAATGCCGATTTCAGTTTTACCTGCACCCTGTTCCTGCCTTTTGAAGGCGCCGTTTCGTTTGAAAATGTACGGACCGACGAAGAGGTGCTCGCGTTTTTCGGGCGTTATTTCCCCGATAGCCTGGCCTTGATGCCTACTTTGACAAAGGATTTTCGGGAAAACCCCACTTCTTCCTTGGTTACCGTGAAATGCAGGCCCTGGCAATGGCAAAACCGTATCCTGTTGCTGGGCGACGCCGCACACGCGATTGTGCCGTTTTACGGACAGGGCATGAACGCGGGTTTTGAAGATTGTACTATCCTGGATGGCTTGCACGACCAGTTCAACGGCGACTGGTCCCAAATCATACCCGTTTTCGCCAACGCCCGCGCTGCCGACGGCGACGCCATTGCGGAACTCGCCCAGCGCAATTTTATCGAAATGCGCGACCTCGTCGGCGATCCCAAATTTTTATTGCGCAAAAAAATTGCCGCCCACCTACACGCGCAACATCCCGATTTTCTGCCTGTCTATTCGATGGTGACCTTCAGCAACACGCCTTACCACATCGCATTGGAAGAGGAAGATGCTCAAAATCAATTGTTTAGCGAAATACTCCGGTTGGAAGGGATTGAGGAAAACTGGGCTGAGAATGAACAGGTAGGAGTCATTTTCGGGAAATGGAAGGCGGCTCGTGGTATGCGTGCGTAGCGTAAAAATCCGTGTCTCATCCTTTAAATCCGTGTTCCACCACTCTACGAGGGAAGTATCCCACCAGTACTTTCCAGAATTACTTAAACAGCCATTTAATCCCTCTACGAAAAATTTCGTAGAAAAAATTTGCATCTACGAAATTAATCGTAGATGTTTGCAGCCGGAATTTGAAATGCATTTCAATCAAAGTACCACAACATGAAACCTACCGATTCGGAACTGGAAATCCTGCAAATCCTCTGGCAGCAGGGAACGAGCACTGTGCGCACAGTGAACGAGCTGCTGAACGAGCAGCGCAAAAGCGGCCAAGGCCCTGCGCGCAATGCTGCCAGGTCGAAAGACATCATCGGCTATACCACTACCTTGAAGATGATGCAGATCATGTTTGAAAAAGGTATACTGACACGGGAAGAAGAGGGGCGTACCCATTTGTACAGTCCTGCGGTACAGGAGGGCGACACGCAATCCATGCTGCTCCAGGAGTTTGTAGATAACACGTTTCGCGGCAATGCGGCGCGGCTGGTGATGCAGGCTCTGGGCAACCATGAAGCCAGCGCCGACGAATTGGACGAAATCAAAGCGTTGATTGCTCAAATCGAAAACAACCCGCCGAAGCCATGAACAGCAGTCTCCTGATTTCCGACTCCTTTGTCCGTGCTCTGGGTTGGGCGCTGGTCCACTCGCTTTGGCAGGGCGCTTGTTTTGCGCTGATCCTGTTGATGTTGTTGCCGAGGTTGCGGACGGCCAGGCAGCGTTATCGGGCTTCCTACGGCGCTTTGATGGCGGTGTTGGTGGCAGCAGGCCTTACTTTTTGCTGGATGTTTGAGCCAATCTATACGAAACCGACCACTGCGAATGAGGTCCCTGCCTTTGGTCCTTTTTTGTTCGTTCGTTATCAGACGCAGGAGTATGGTTTTTGGAGAGCTATGACGGATTGGCTGGAAGCACATCACGTATTGATTGTACTGTTTTGGTTGTTGGGTTTTGTTTTTTTTCTGTTTCGGCTGGGCGCCGGATTGTGGCAGGTACACAAACTACAAACGCAATATGTACAGCCTGTTGAATCTAAATGGCAGGCAAAAATCGAGGTGTTAAGCACCCGGCTGGGTATCAAAAAAGCCATTGCACTGTTTGAGTCGGCATTGGTCCGCTCACCCATGGCGATTGGCTGGCTGAAACCGGTCATTCTGCTCCCCATCGGTCTTGTCAATCAGCTCAGCCCGGCAGAAGTAGAGGCAATCCTGGCGCACGAACTGGCGCATATCGCCCGGCGCGACTGGATTTTCAACCTCCTGCAAGCCTTCGTAGAAGCCTTGTTTTATTACCACCCTGCCGTGTGGTGGGTATCTGCCGTGGTACGGCGCGAGCGGGAAAACTGCTGCGACGATGCCGCGCTGGCAGCCACCGGCAACCCGCTTGTGTTCGCTAAAGCGCTCGTACAGGTACAGGAACTGGCCGCTCCTGCTCCCCTGCTGGCACTTGGCATCGGCGGTTCATCGCGCCGTCGACCGCTCCTGCTGGAGCGTATCCGGCGCATTCTAAATCAACCACAACAAAAATCTCAAGTTATGGAGAAATTAACGGCGACAGCCATCCTGCTCGCAATGCTCGTTTTCATCGGCCTGCGCGCAAATACACCACCGACCGTAACAGCGGCGCTTTCCCAGATTTCAGACTGGCCCGGCTCATTTTGGTCGGCAGAAAATAATGATAATCAGATGGTTACGGATTCGGTCCCCAAATCGAGAACCACACAGAAAATTACCAGGGAAGACGACGACGGCAAGGTGGAAATGGAAATGAAAGACGGTGAAATAACCCGCCTGAATGTGGACGGCAAAGAAATTCCGGCCTCCGAATTTAACCGGTACAATGAACTCGCCGAGGAACTGCAACGCAGTACGCCGCCTGTCCCGCCCGTACCACCCTTCCCGGGAATGCCGGCCATGCCACCTATGCCTGCGATAGCGCCCATGCCACCCTTCCCGGGAATGCCGGCAATGCCTGCGATAGCGCCCATGCCGCCGCAAACGTCCCGGCTCAGTACAGTGACAGACGACGAAGGGAATGTTGTGATCAAATTAGAAAAAGATGGTAAGCCCATAGAAATCAAAGTCAAAGACGGCGAAGTATGGATGGATGGTAAAAAACTGGAAAAAGGAGAATCCGTCCAACTCCCGGGTATGGGTTTTGAATTCGAGCACCCGTTTATCTGGAATATGGACGGACATAAATTCCAATTTGATTTTGACGGAATGGGCGAAAACGGCCTGTCGGATTTTAACTTCTCTTTTTCACCGGAAGCCCTCGCCGAATGGGAAGAACAAGCCGCTCAAATACGCGAAGAAGCCAAACAATATGGCAATGAATACCGGGCCTACATGGAGCAACACCAAAATATGAGCAAAGAAGACAAGGAAAAGATGGAAAAAGAACTGGAAGCCTTACATAAGGATTGGGAAAAAAAGGGGGAGAAATGGGCAAAAGAGCAAGAAAAATGGGCAAAAGGGCAAGAGAAATGGGCCGTAGAACAGGAAAAATGGCAAGCCAAACAAGAACAGTGGCAGGCTGAAAATCAAAACCGGAACCGAAACAAACGCAACTACGGCGGCGATTTTCAGCAGGCTATGAAAGCCGAACTCCTGCGGGAAAATCTCATTTCCGATCCCAAAGATTTTTCTTTCCAGTTGAATGCCAAATCCCTGAAAATCAACGGGAAAAAGCAGCCGGATGAGATCCATCTGAAATACCTGAACATGTATGAACGGTATTCCGGCAATAAAATGGAAAAAGGCGACAACTATACGGTGGAACAACACGATTAAACGTGTTTGGTGTGTAGTGTTTGGTGTTTGGGGGACTTCGCTCTAGGCAACTGTGGTGGCTTGAGCAAGGCGCCCCAAATACTACACACCAAACACTACACACCAAACACCTCATTTCCTGGCAACGCCCGTTTTTTCCACCGCCAACCCAACAACGTCCACCCCAGGTAGTGGATTCCGCCGGGTGAATTGCTCCAGCGTAATCATATACTCGCCCGGCAGGTTGAAATACGCTTTGTCCTGCAAAAGGATACGCGTATTACAACTGTGCCCCGAGCACTTTCCGGCGCTGCTTCCCTGCGCATCGAACAGATCGAAAGAGCGTATTCTGCTCATCCTTTTCCCGTCAGGGAAACGCGTATGCAGTTTCAGGTAAATATTCTGCGCAGGAAAGGTATCCGCATATTCAAAATCGGCAAACAGGTTATACAGCTGCGCCGTATCTGTTACCATAAAACGAAAATCCAGCGTATCGCGGTAAGCCCATTGCCCGTCCGCAATCTTTTTTTCTTCTTCAAAAAGATAGTCAGGGCCGCAGGACGCGATGGATAAAACAAGAAGAACAAGGTAAATAGACCGGGATAACATGTTTTTAAGTAGGTGTGCAAAATTAGTTAATATTAAATCTTCTGTAACTCATTGATTTACATTGCTTTTTGCCCTTTGCAGTTTTGCCCTTTTACTTAAAACGTGTTTGGTATTTGATTATCGTTTTTCGCAACAAACGACCAATGCAGGCGGAATATTGAGCGGCACCACATCCACATCCATATTTCCAAAAATACGCTTGTAAAAGTGCAGCATGAGCGGAAAGTAATGGAACTGCACAAAACGCCCCCCGACAGCCAGCCAGTGCAGGCAAGCCGATGTAATCCGTTCGGCCAATACCTCCGGCAGCATAATAAACGGAATGCCGGAAATAAAATAATCGACCTGCTTTATACCCATTTCGTCGAAGTAGCGCCCCATATTTTCAGCAGAATCATAGATAATCACCACCCGTTTGTCGTGCTGAAAAGCAACATGCAGTTTTTTTACAAATGCCTCGTTGATTTCAAAAATAAGCAACTGCGCATCTGGCTGTAAACGTTTGAGAATGAAATGGGTGATTACGCCATCACCCGGGCCGAGTTCTACCACAACTTTTGCGCGCAGCGGGTCTATTTTTTCGGCAATAGCCCGGCATAAAAAACGGGAGCTCGGCGCCACGCTTCCTGTTGAGCGCAAATTGCGGAAACTCTCCCGAAGAAAATCAAGACGCTGTTGTCTCACTGTCTGTTTGCGTATTTTGCGATGAATGGCAGGGCTGCCCAACAAAGTTGATGAAGGTTGATGAGGGTTGATGAAGGTTGATGAGGGTTGATGAGGTTGATAACGGTTGATGAGGTTGATAATACATCCGCTCGAGAAGAGTAAAATCGCTTCATTTTCGAGCGGATGTATTATCAACCTCATCAACCCTTATCAACCTCATCAACCTCTGATATAAGCCGTAAGATCAGGAAATTTTTTCAATAGTCCCACGGCTTCTGCTTTTGAAATACGAATGCCGTTGAGATACGCGACAACCGTAGCCTCCACGAATCCCTGTTGCACCAGGTCTTTGCGCAATTGAACGGCTTTGTCGTGCTGGGCAAACCAGCCCGCCGTATAGCGATAGGCACCGGAACCGGGCTGACTTTCGATCATCATGTCGCCAAACATACTCAGCGCATCATTGGTAAGTATCTGGCGAGTAGTCGCCACATCCACCCGGTACGACAAACCGGCGCCAAGCCCATCAAAATATTTCATACCCGCCGCGGCCATCAGTTCCGATACGGGCGGGCGTTCCAGCCGAAACCCGAAAGGCAAGAGATCGGCAGGCAATGCAAAACTGATCTCGGCGCGGCGATTCAGGCGCGCGCCCACAGGATTCGGCGCTGCATCCAGCACATTTTTGGCCAGCGGATACCCCGGGCCGGCACTGCGCAATACAATTCTTGCCGACAAAATGCCGCGGTCTACAAGCGCCTTTCCTACTATTTCCGCGCGTTTAATGCCGTAATACAAGTCGAATTTGGCAGGGCCTGTTTCATCCGTATGCACGGTCACTAATAGCACGGGCGTCGGGAAGTTGCGTCCAATCACCGCAACACTATCTAATATTTTCTGATTATCCGGCGACAAGAGATCCCGGTCGTTGTCGTACAAAATAGCCGGAATGCTGAACTGGCGCTGTTCTTCAACACCGGCGACAGGTTCGACTTTTTCCGTGATCGCAAACAGGATGGGCGCAGTTTCGTTTTGCTGTTCCGGCGCTGCTTCTTTCATATAAACAATATACAGGTCGCGCTCGCCGTAGCTGTCCAGCCGGTCGGAAGCCATAAAAGCCGTGCGGCCGTCTTTCGCTAACCGGAAGGATTCGTCATTTCCCGGTGAATTGACCGGTCTACCCATGTTTGCCGCCGGCTGCCACCCTTTTTTACCTTCTTCAAAAACAGTTTTGTACACATCAAAGCCGCCCATACTTTCCGTTCGGTTGCTGCTGAAATACAGCGTCCGGCCATCGCGGGCGAGAAAAGGGCTTACTTCGTCGTAAGGTGAATTGATCGCCGGGCCGAGGTTGAGCGGCGCAGACCAGGCCGTATCGGCAAATACGGTAACCCACAAATCCATGCCCCCATAACCGCCCGTTCTGCGACTTGCAAACAAGAGTGTCCGGTCATTCACAAAATACGGGCTGCCATCACCCGATTCCGGCTGCATTGGGCTTTGAAACAGCGGCGGTTGCACGGCGTATTCATCTTTGGTTGCAGCCGTATCTGCAAAAATTTCACCGCCATAAGGTGTGAATCCCCTGAAAAAATAAAGCACCTGTCCGCTTTCATTAAAGCCCAGCGCAATTTCAAAGCGGGAAGTATTCAGCAATCCGCCGAGGCTGCCGGTGGTTTCCCAGCCTGCCGTACTGTGTCGAGCAGCAAAAATATCGCTGCACCAGTGGCCTTTTTCAGCATCTTCGTAACCCGCGTCGTTGCGACGCCCGCCCACGCATTCTTCCCGTGCCGCAGCATAATACAGGCGATCCGCATGATTTACGGAAAGCAGCGGCGCAAATTCATCACCGGGTGAATTTACCCGGTCGCCCAGGTTTTCGACCAATGCCACGACATCATTTGCGCGGATGGACAAACCGCTCAGGCAACGCCGGATATTGTCAGCCGTTGCTGCGCGCAGGGGGTGTGTGGGCGCCGCTGCCCGCAAATAAGATTTATAGGCTGCAATGGCTTTTTCAAATTCCGACTGCCCATGCAGGGTGCGACCCAGGTAAAAAAACAGGTCGGCATCGCGGCTGTCAGGGTTTCGGGCGGCCACGTATTCCAGCAATTGGCGCGCTTTATCCGCCTCATGCAGGTGATAATGGGAAATGCCGAGTTTGGTCAGCACATCGGTTTCTCCGGGTTTTACGGCCTGGTATTGGCTGTAAAACTGTTGGGCTTCCCGCCAGTGGGCGTTGGCAAAAGCCTGTTCGGCAGAGCGTTTCAACTCGGCGGGTTTTTGCGCTTGTAGCGCAGAAGCGGCGGTAATCAGCAGGCAAAAAAGCCAGATAATACGAAATTTGGGCATACGTCTTTTGTTGTCAGCTGCAAAAGTAGCGAGCATGTACAAGAAACATGAGTTCTCCCGGATTTTGCTTGAGAACGACCTCGGAGAGGTCAAACGTTTGTAGCCGCTTACAGACCATATTTATCCAATAAATATACCAACGCCGCCATACTGGCAGCACCGAGTTCAAGTTCACGCTTGTTTACTTTGTCAAAAGTATCGTCTGCGGTGTGGTGGTAATCGAAATAGCGTTGCGAATCGGGGGAATAACCGCTGAGCAGTCCTTTCATACCTTTGAGCGGCCCGATGTCGGCGCCGGAGCCACCTTTGTTGAATTGTAGTCCGTAAGGTTTGAACAGCGGTTCAAGGGCCGTTAATTTTTCATAAAATGCCGGAAAAACGGAAGCGTCTCCATCAAAATTAAATCCGCGCGGCGTGAATCCGCCCGCATCGCTTTCAATAGCCGCGAGGTGAAATTCACCTTTTCGTTGCGCTTCTTCGGCATATTTCCGGCCTCCTCTCAAACCGTTTTCTTCGTTCATAAACAATACGCAGCGAATCGTGTGGCGAGGCCGGTAACCGGTTGTTTTGAGCAGGCGCAATACATCCATGCTCTGGGTGCAACCCGCGCCGTCATCGTGCGCGCCGTGCCCCACATCCCAGCTATCGAGGTGTCCGCCCACCACAATCACCTCTCCCGGGCGTTCCGAGCCGCGTATTTCACCGATTACATTGTACGAAAGCACGTCCGGCAACGTGCGGCAGTCCATCCGGATGAATACCGTTGCGCTTCCTTCTTCGCGCAAAACCCGGCTGAGTTGTTCTGCTGCATTGGTACTGATGGCCGCTGCCGGAATAAGTGCGTAGGCAGAGTCGTACCGCACGCTGCCGGTATGGGGGAAATCGTCGAGCCGAAGCGACATGCTACGCACCAACACGGCTACGGCGCCGTATTTGGCAGCACGGGAAGCGCCGCTTGCCCGCTGATCGACTGCGCCGCCGTATGCTTCAAAGGTGCGTATTTTGGTAGGATCCATCGGCCGGTTGTAAAAGACGATTTTACCGCGCAGTTTATCCGGGCCGAGTCGATCCAGTTCCTCCCAACTTTTCACCTCCACGACTTCCGCTCTCAGATTACCGCCCACCGAGCCGCCGAGCGCCAGGGCGGGCAAGTTCATCGAACCTTGCCCGCGTGAGTTCATCACATAAATTTGTTCCACATTGCCGCGTACCCAGCGCGGTACCATACAGGGTTGTAACCAAACAGAGTCCAGACCCATCGTGTCGAGTACCGAACGGGTCCAGGCAACAGCTTTATCCGCCCCGGTGCTACCACTGATCCGGTGACCAATGTCCAATGAAAGGTGTTTTAGCCAGGCATAAGAGCGGCTGTCAGTGAGGGCCTGGTCATAAATTTTGTCCAAAAACAAGGCATCCGCATCGGGTTTTACACTTTGTGATGCCAGATGCAGAGGGTGTGTAAAAAAAACAATAAGGGTCAGAAACGCGAAATGCGCGAGGGAACGGGAAAACGGGAAATTTTTCATATTTGAAAACAAATAAAATTATGTTTTAAAAATACCAGTATATTTTTCTGGAAACAAGTAGATCATTTGGCAAATAAAAGCATTTGCCAAATCGGTCGCCCAAAGATTTTTTTATTTTTCGGAAAGCAGAAACAGTTGCCGAAAAAAAATCTTTAATTTTTTTTGCAATCTTCTTGTAAGTTCTACACAAAGCGTATTATCTTTGTCTCAAGAAAGCAATTTAACAACAAGAATAATTTGGTTTTATTTGGTTAGGGCTGAGGTAGTGCTGTGGTGGCACTGCCTCATTTTTTTTGCCCGTTTCCTTCCTTACTTTTGCGCGCCCTTTTTTGAGTGGCTGTTATAAACCCCTCAACTATAAACCTATAAACCCTTATCAACCCTCCTGCCTTTTTGTCGCTTCCTTCCTTTTTTTTCTGCCAAATGCAGGGATTCTCAAGCGTGGCAAATTATTTGACCGGTATGCCTGTTCATTAACCTGCGTTTTTTGCTGCCAGTTTGACACAAATGATTATTTACTCCCATCTTTTCGTATAAATTGTCAAGGTTTGCGCTTAACATTGCAGGAATTCTCAAGAACTCCTTATTATTTCGGGGTAATATTTGAGGAGGAACTGATTTTCGGACAGAATACCTAATCTCCTGAATATACCCCTTCACCTTCGGCTATCATTTGTAAGTTAATATGAGCATGTTTGAACATTGGTTGATGTCGCAACAGTCGGATGACGAACCCGACTTCGTGCCACTTTTCTCCCTGGAAGAAGAGGAGGAAACCCGGCAGGGAGAAGTATTTCCAGATATACTTCCCATTTTGCCTTTGAAAAATACCGTACTGTTTCCGGGCATTGTAACCCCCATTACAGTAGGTCGCGATAAAAGTATCCGGGCCGTTCAAAAAGCCTACGAAGATAACCGCTACATCGGTGTGCTTTCCCAAAGAGATGTCAAGATAGAATCGCCTGCCGACCACGATTTGTATCGCATCGGCACGGTTGCGCGTATCCTGAAATTGCTGAAAATGCCGGACGGCTCTACCACAGCCATCTTACAGGGCCGCAAGCGCTTTCGGCTGGAGGAAATGGTCAGCGACGATCCGCACATGCTGGGTAGAATAACGATGCTGGAATACGAACTCCCCAAGAATAAGCTGGAGTTTAAGGCCCTGCTGAGCAGTGTGCGCGATGCCGCCAAACACATCATCGAATTGTCGCCGCAAATCCCTTCGGAGGCTGTCGTGATGCTGAAGAACATCAATAACGACAACTTTTTACTCAATTTTATTGCCTCCAATCTCGGTATCAAGATTCATGAAAAGCAGGCGCTGCTTGAATTGAGCAACCTGCGCGAAAAAGCGAGCGCTATTTTGCTGCACATGGATGGCGAATTGCAGCTGCTCGAACTGAAAGATCAGATCGAGTCGAAAGTGCGCACCGATATTGAAAAACAACAGCGCGATTATTTCCTGAACCAGCAACTTAAAACCATTCAGGAAGAACTGGGACAGAACCCGCAGGAGGAAGAAATCAACGATTTGCTCCGCAAGGCCGCTAAAAAGAAATGGCCCAAAAATGTGCGCGAAACCTTCGACCGGGAAATCAATAAACTCCGCCGCGTCAACCCGCAGGTGGCAGAATACGCCATCGGGCTAAACTACCTTGAAACGCTGCTCGATTTACCCTGGGAAGAATTTACCAAAGACAATTTCGACCTGAAAAAGGTGAAAGATGTGCTTGACCGCGACCACTACGGCCTGACAAAAGTGAAAGAGCGTATCCTCGAACACCTGGCTGTGCTGAAACTGAAAGGCGATATGAAAGCGCCGATCCTGTGCCTTACCGGCCCTCCCGGCGTGGGAAAAACCTCCCTGGGCGCCAGTATCGCCAAAGCGCTGAAACGCAAATACATCCGTATGAGCCTCGGCGGCCTGCACGATGAGGCCGAAATTCGCGGCCACCGCAAAACCTATATCGGCGCGATGCCGGGCCGTATCATTCAGTCCCTGAAAAAAGGTAAATCCGGCAACCCCGTTTTTATCCTCGATGAAATTGACAAAGTAGGCAAGGATTTTCGGGGCGATCCCTCTTCCGCCTTGCTGGAAGTGCTTGATCCTGAACAAAATATCGCTTTCCACGACAATTACCTGGAATTGGAGTACGACCTGTCCAAAGTACTGTTTATCGCTACGGCCAACTCGCTTTCCACCATACAACCGGCGCTGCTGGACCGTATGGAAATCATAGAAATTTCGGGCTACTCGCTGGAAGAAAAGGTGGAAATCGCCAAAAGGCACCTGGTGCCCGAACAGCGCAAAGACCACGGGATCAAAACCGGCCAGGTGAAAATCAGCGACAAGGCGCTCGTGCGGATCATCCGCGACTACACCGGCGAAAGTGGCGTGCGCAACCTGGCCCGCGAAATCGGCTCCGTGATGCGCTACGTGGCCAAACGGGTCGCCATGGATGAAAAATACGAAGTCACGGTTCGCCCCGAACACCTGCACGGCATCCTTGGCCCCACCAAATACGACGCGGAAGTGTACCAGGAAGTACAGTCGCCGGGTGTGGCCATCGGTTTGGCCTGGACGTCCATTGGCGGCGAAATACTTTTTATCGAGGTCAGCCTCAACAAAGGCAATGGTCGCCTGCAGCTTACCGGCAACCTCGGCGAAGTGATGAAAGAAAGCGCCAGCACGGCCCTCAGTTACCTGAAGGCACACGCGGAACACCTGGGAATTGACCCGGAAGTATTTGAAAAAAACGACATCCACGTGCACATACCGGAAGGCGCTATTCCAAAAGACGGACCATCGGCAGGCGTCACCATGCTTTCCGCCCTGACTTCGGCTTTTGTCGGTCGTTCGCTGAAACCGTTCTTAGCCATGACCGGTGAAATTACCCTGCGTGGCAAAGTATTACCCGTCGGTGGTATCAAGGAGAAAATACTGGCGGCTCGCCGTGCCGGTATCAAGGAAGTTATTTTGTGCAAAGACAACCGCAAACACGTGGAAGAAATTGAACCGGATTTTATCAGCGGACTCAGTTTCCATTACGTCGACCGCATGGAAGAGGTATTGTCGCTGGCCATCGGCCTGACTGGTAAAACACAGGGCAGTGAAAATGGCACAGCAAAGGTTAAACGCAAAAAAGCGGCATAAAATGCTTCACTTTTCCCTGTTTCTTCAAATTGCCCTATTGATTTCCAGTGCCTTTGAACCGGCTTCCAAAACGCTCGAAAACTGGAACCTGGAAGGCCGCTGGGAAGTAGTGGAATACTCCGAGCAGGGACTCCAGGTCAATAAAAAGCAGGATCCGTTGCTACAGGCCAAAGCGGTGTATGAGCACGTACGGGAAATTCGGGCGCATACTTGGTTCGGATATATCGAAACGGAAGAGGCCAACCGCCGGCTCCTGCGCGCTTATGACCGCTGGGAAGAACGCGACAGCACCGCCGAAGTAAAACGTGTGGCAGAAGCCATTGCCATGCCTTATTTCGTGGTTTTTTTTGCAGACAGTACCCTGTCTTCTTACAACAAAGCATTGAATACCAACCAGATATATTTTGCAGAAGCGCGGCACTATATTCCCCGCCCCGCCACCAAGAGCTGTGATATGACCTTTCCCGGCGCAACTGCACCGTACAACTATTTTCAATGGCGCGCTCAAGTGCTGGCTATTTCCGAGCAGCGCCTGACCTTGTTTTTGCCGGAAGAAGCCGAGATTGTGGAATTGGTGAAGACGGCGTATTCGTTGCCTTGACAACTTGGATAAAATGGAACACGAATTAAACGGATTAACAGGGATGAGGGTTGAGGAATGAATCGGCATCCGTTTGAGTGGTCAATTCAGTCCTCAACCCTCATCCCTGTTAATCCGTTTAATCCGTGTTCCATTTTTCTTGTGTTCCATTTTTAACCCATATCCTATGTACGCATATCTCAAAGGCGAAATTACCTTCCGCAGCCCGGCTTATGTCGTGATGGAGGTAAACGGCGTGGGCTATCATGTGAATATTCCGCTGAGTACATTTACAGCCATACAGGGCCAGGAACGCTGCACCCTCTACACCCACCTGATTGTCAAGGAAGATTCGCATACCTTATACGGTTTTGCGACGCAGGTGGAGCGCAGTATGTTTACCCAACTGATCGGCGTGACCGGCGTGGGCGCCACCACCGCCCAACTGATTCTTTCCTCCATGACTGTCGACGAGGTGCGCGCGGCAGTCATCGGCGAGCAGGCGCATGTGCTGCAACGGGTAAAAGGCATCGGCGCTAAAACAGCCAAACAGATCATCCTCGATCTGAAAAACAAACTCAGCAAAGAAGCCCCCGACGCCGGAGTCATGCTCCTGAATATGGCGGACAGCGCCGTTCGGGAAGAAGCCATTTCCGCACTCATGTCCCTGGGTTTCAACCGGATAGCCGTTCAAAAAGCATTGAATAGCGTTACCAAAGAGCATCCCAATGCAAGCAAGGTGGAGGAATTGGTGCGGCTGGCGCTGCGGGCGCTGGCGGTGTAAAAAGCAAAAGGCAAAGGGCAATTAGCCTCAAGCATTGGAAAGGAGAATAGCCAAAATTAAGTATGGATAAGTAAAACATAGGGTCTGAATTTATGCAATAATTCTATTGGCCATAGTTTTCACTTTTGCCTACTTATAAAAATTGCCCCTTGCTTTTTGCCTTTTGCCTTTTATTTCAGCAACGCATTCCCTACCGCGCACTCCAAACACCTTTTCGCATCGCAATACCGCGTTTTCAGGTGAATCAATGCCTGACTTTGATAGGCGTGGCGAACCGGGACACCCAGTTCCATCCAGGCATCCAGCAGGGCATTTGACTCGGCAGGCAATGCCTCCAGCAGTTGCAACGCGCGTTTTTGGTAGCGGTCGGCGTTTTTTAGTTTTCCATAATAAAACAGAAACGGCACGATGGTATTGATAATCAGCAGGTGAATAAAATCGCGGCCCGGCATTTTGCTGCGTTTGGACGAGGGTTTGTCCAATTGAAAATGCGTCAGCCAGTAATCGCCCGGCTCTACCGCAAACAAATGTTCCATTTCCCGCAGGGTGCCTGCGTCCAGGATACGGGAAAATAAATGAACCGACTGATGCACCAGTGCGGCAAATTGTGCCAGCCGGACACTCGGAAAATTGGCCGGGCGCAGCCGCAAAAACTTCCATTGCTCAGCTGCTAAAGGCGTCAACTGGTATTTGTGCCGCAGAAACCGGTACTCCCGTGCCAGGGCAAGCGGGTAATCTTCCATCAAGGTTTGTTCCAGCAGACCTGCCTGGCCGAACAGCAGCGCTTCCAGTTGCCAGGGGTTGTTTTTATGCTTCGCCAAAACAGACAAGGGCAGCGAGCGGGCCAGCGCTTCAAAAGGTTCGGCATTCACTTTGAGGCCGAAATTGCGGGCCAGCAGTCGGTAAAATGCTTCTTCCCAATGATTTTCGGTGGCTTCCAGCACGGCTGCAATCGCTGCCGTTTTTTGTTCGAGGCGTTCCACCAGCAGCCGGTCGAGCCAGTTAAGCCGCACAATTTCAGGCGTTTGTGTGAAAAAACGTTCGCAGGGAATCCAGGCGCGTTCGTGTTCCAGGCGCTGGTAGGTTTCCAGGATACGGGCCGGAATACGGCCTTTCAGTTCGAGGCTGGGAATACGTTCGCCCGAGGCATGTGCCACCGGCTGGTCGTCTTCCAGCACTACATGCAGCACCACGTTGTCGTAAGCGCGGTCGTTGTGGTGGCCGTGTAAAAGCCATTCGGAGGAACGGAGGTGAATTTCAACATTGCCGGCCCAGGTGGTATCACCCAGCCGGATACGGGCGTTGAAAAAATCGGGGCCGGCATCTGTGTTCCATTCGCCGGGGTACAGGATTTCGAGGATTTGGCCTTGTGTCGTGTACAGATTTTGATGATCGAAGCGCCGCCAGCGCCACAAAAAATGAAGAAATGATTCGCGCATGTTGATGAAAATGAAAGGATTAGACATAAATGAAAGGGCAGGATGCAAAGAGCAAAAGGCAAAAAACAAAAGGCAAGAGAGCCTAATTTTAGCCTTCTATTAATTCTTGCCGTTCGCAGCCGGTACAAATATAAGCTTGCAAATAAAAAATGAAAACAGATGCCAAATATTCTTGGCAATATGCTTGCTACCTTCCCACAAATCTCAAGGGTTTCTACCTTTGCTTTTTGCCTTGCTTTTTGTCCTTTGCCCCTTGCCCTTTGCCTTTTTTTCCAATGACAGATTCATACCACACCATCTCTGCTCCGGCCACGGGCGAATTCAAAGACCGCGGAAGCAAGTTTTTCGGCTATGCTTATCCGGTGCGTTCGGAGGAGCAAGCCCTGGTCTGGCTGGAAATGTTGCGCAAGGAACATTTCAAAGCACGCCACCACTGTTTTGCCTGGCGGCTGGGTATGGATGGTAGCCGCTTTCGCGCCAACGACGATGGGGAACCCGGCGGCACGGCGGGCAGGCCCATACTCGGCCAGATCGACGCCTTTGAACTGACGGACGTGTTTATTGTGGTTGTACGTTACTTTGGCGGCACCTTACTAGGTACTTCCGGCCTGATCCATGCCTATCGCGAAGCAGCGGCAGCGGCCCTGCGCAACGCTGAGATCATAGAAAAAATCATCAAAGACCATTTTACACTCGATTTCGACTACGCGCTCATGCCCGATGTGATGAACGGGGTAAAAAAACTCGATCTGGAAGTTGTCCGGCAAACGTTTGAGGAACGCGGCGTACTCGAAATCGCCATCCGGCAAACAGAAACAACAGACCGGCTGTTACAACTCAAAGCCTCGATCTGGAAAGTATCCACAGCGGAAGCCGCCACGCTTGAATGGCCCGCCGGATTGATTTGTACGCCCTTATCTGCTTCCTGACATGCGCCAACACACCCTTTTCCCGATAGACGATCTTTCCCTGTGGAAGGAGCGCCTGTTGTATTGGGCCGCCGAACAGGAACTGGCCGTTTACCTCGATAGCAACGGACATGAGGGCGATCAGGCAAGCGGAAAAGGATGGGAATCCCTGGTTGCGGCAGGCGCTCTGCGCATCCTGGAGTGCCCGGCCGGAAATGCTTTTGAACAACTGAAACAATTTCAGGCGGAGATCAATGACTGGATGTTCGGTTTCCTTTCCTACGACCTCAAGAATGAAACGGAGCGTCTTTCATCCCGACATTTTGATGGAATCGGCTTGCCCGATCTCGGTTTTTTTCAACCGGAAACGGTGCTTGGCATCCGCAACGGATTTTTAGAGATTTTTTATGTAAATGAGGACATAAATCAATTTTTTGAAACATTTAAAACGTTTGATAAAAATGTTTTAAAAAACATATTAAGCGCAAAAAACATACTTAATCCGCGTATTAACAAAGAAGATTACCTGAAAATAGTCGAACGAATCCGGGCACACATTATAGAAGGGGACGTATACGAAATGAACCTTTGCCAGGAGTTTTTCGCTGAAAAAACGAGGATCGAGCCTGCCGACGTTTTTGCCCGGCTCAATCAAATCGGTCTGGCCCCGGCCTCGGCTTTTTTGCGCTGGCGCGACCGCTATCTGATGAGTGCCAGCCCGGAGCGTTTTTTGCAGAAACGGGGCGACCAACTTGTGTCGCAACCCATCAAAGGCACCCGCAGACGCGGCGCGACGGAGCAGGAAGACCGCGCCATCCGGGCCGAACTGGCTGCCAACGAAAAAGACCGCGCCGAAAATGTGATGATCGTTGACCTGGTGCGCAACGACCTGGCCCGGCACTGCCTGCCCGGCTCGGTTCGGGTGGAAGACTTATTCGGCATCCACACCTTTGAAACGGTGCATCAAATGATTTCAACTGTGCGCGGCACATTGCGCCCCGACGCTCATCCGATGGATGCGCTGCGCGATGCTTTCCCGATGGGAAGTATGACCGGGGCGCCCAAAGTGATTGCTATGCAATTGATCGAACAATACGAAAAAACACGCCGCGGACTATATTCCGGCGCTGTCGGGTATTTCGACCCTTCGGGCGATTTTGATTTTAATGTGGTGATACGCAGCATTTTATACAATGCAAACACCCATTATGTTTCTGCACAGGTGGGCAGCGCCATCGTTTATGACTCCGTGCCGGAGGCGGAGTATGAAGAGTGTTTGTTGAAACTGGAGGCGATGCAACGGGCACTGGAAGATGGAAGTGAGAAGTGAGAAGTGAGAAGTG
>JAYSZC010000976.1:0-6969 GCA_043738235.1 Lewinellaceae bacterium
GATAGTTCTGCCTCACCTGTTTTTTGCAATTGCTCCCATGATTGTGTCCCGTTCACGTAATCAGGTAGCATCACACGGTTGTAAAACGGGTGAATTTCACGGCTGAAAACATGGATGTCGTCCGTTTGATTATGTAGTCTATACTCCTGAACAAAACCAAAACCTGCCGCTCCTGCCCCAATGATCACGATTTTCTTTTTCGGTAAAACCACCTTGCCGACTTCGACTGCGGCATATTTTAAATCGGGTTCTTTTGAACGCGGATCTATCAAATTATTGGTAAGGTTATTGGCCCTTGCGGTGTCAATCCCCTTGATTTTACCCCAGTGCATCGGCAGAAAAACAACACCTTCCCGGATGTCTTCGCTGATATTTGCGCGTGCGCGGACGATGCCCCTTGAATTGGATATTTCGACTAATTGGCCGTCATTTATTCTGCGATACGCCGCATCGACAGGATTGATTTCAAGAAAAGGTTTAGCAATATGTTGTTTGAGTTTATTGACTTTACCACTGCGGCTCATCGTATGCCATTGGTCGCGAATGCGCCCTGTTGTCAAAACAAGGGGATAAGCAGCACTTGGAATTTCACTTAAATGATGATCGGCTGCACCGTGGATTTGGGCTTTCCCCGTTGGAGTGTGGAAGTGTTTATCTTCAAAAAGGCGCTTTGTGCCAAACGCTGAAATGCTTTTTGAAACCTGAGCGTTCTGTGGAAATGGCCATTGCACCGCTACATTCGTTTTTAAAATGTCATACGTCAAGCCCGACATATCGATAGAAGTATCTTTTGTCAGCGCTACATGTTCGGCAAATATTTTTTCAGCCATTGTACTGGCGGCTGCCGGAACCGATTCGTCGGCTAATGCCCCCGGTACGGCGGGCAAATAGTCAAATTGCTTTTCAAAGCCCATTTTATGAGCAAAACGGGTCAGAATCTCCGCATCGGGCAATGCCTCGGCGGGCGGATTGCTGATTTTGTGTAGATAGCTCACCCGTCTTTCGGAATTGGTCATCGTCCCTTCTTTCTCCGTCCAGGTGGCTGCCGGGAGTATGACATCAGCGTAGTCAAGCGTTTCAGGGCGGTTCGACATATCCTGTACCACCACAAATTTTGCGTTTTTCAAAGCTGCTTCCGCCACTCGTACATCAGGCAAACTGACCAATGGATTTGTGGCAATGATCCAAATCGCTTTCATACGTCCATCTGCCAGTGCTTCAAACATTTCAGTCGCGTGGAAACCTGCTTTAGGCGAAATAGGTTTTGTGGCGCCCCAGAAATCTTCCACCTCCTTACGATGATTTTCATCGAAAAGGTTTCTATGGGCAGGTAACAGGTTCGACAATCCGCCTACTTCGCGCCCGCCCATAGCATTGGGCTGCCCAGTCAATGAAAAAGGGCCTGCGCCGGGCTTGCCAATTTGACCCGTGATCAGGTTCAAATTAATGAGGCTCAAATTTTTATCAACCCCGGCAACGGATTGATTGATGCCCATACTCCACATCGTCAAAAAGGCTTTGGAACGGCCAATCCAGGATGCGGCCTGAACAATATCATTGGCCGCAATACCGCATATTTCAGCTGCTTCCGGCAGGCTGCGTTCAAAGGCTTTGGTTTTTAGTTTTTCATAACCTTCCGTATGACTTTCAATAAAATCAGCATCTATCCATTTGTTTTCAATTAAAATCCTCGCAATTACATTAAAAAGCGTAATGTCCGTAGCCGGTTTTATTTGGAGGTGAAGGTCGGCGCTTCTTGCCGAGTCTGTTTTTCGGGGATCAACCACGATAATTTTAAAAGCGGGATTATTGTCTTTATGCTTTTCAACCCTGCGCCAAATAATCGGGTGACACCAGGCAGGGTTGGCTCCTGCCACCAGGATACAATCAGACAATTCAATATCGTCATAACAAACAGGTACGGAATCTTCTCCCAAAGCTAATTTATAGCCCACCACTGCGCTCGACATACAGAGACGCGAATTGGTATCTATATTGTTCGACCCGATAAAACCTTTCATCAATTTATTGACCACATAATATTCTTCGGTCAGCATTTGGCCGGAGGCGTAGAAGCCTACGGATTCGGGGCCATATTTGTCAATAAATGTTTTAAAAACCTTTGCGGTGCGTTCCAGGGCAGTATCCCAGGATACCCTCTGCCGTGGCATATCTTTATTCCAGCGCATTTCCGGATAGAGCAATCTATCTGTTTTATCCCAGGCAGTATAGTGTAAATTCATGCCTTTTGAACACAGCAAACCGCGATTCGAAGGGTGCTCCGGGTCACCTTCGACTGTTATTTTGCCCGTACCATGATCTGTCACAAGCATGCCGCAGCCTACGCCACAGTAGCAGCAAGTTGTTTTAAAAGTATTTATTTTGGTGGGAACCATGCGTTGTTATTGAAAAATGAAAAGGTTCGCCGATATATAAAAAATGATCAGGCCGTTTCCAATCCTTTTATTTCAACAGGTTTATCTACACCGTCGGGCACTTTTCCGAACCTGGTTACTGCAACAACCAATGCTGCCACAAGCGCCATAATACCGATGTAGAAAAAAGCGGTACCATACGTGAGATTTGGACTTTTAAATAAAAAACCCATCATCATACCGCCGATATTACCGCCTGCGCCTACAATACCTGCCACCATGCCTACATTTTTTGGATTGATGAAAGGTGTCATCGCGTAGGTAGCCCCATTCGCCATTTTTAAAAACAAAGCAAATACAACCATCCAGGTTACAGCTACCCACAATGCGCCGGACCCTGCAAACATCATCAACCCCAAACCTTCGATGCCGATAAGGATGGCCAGCAGGCGGCCTTTACCGGTCATGCCCTGTTTTTTACCTATTTTATCTGCCAGAATACCGCCCATCGCCCGGGCAAATATGTTCATCAGACCAAAAGTGCCGGCCAGAAAACCGGCCATTTTTAAGTCCAGATGAAAAGTATCCACAAAGTAAAGGGCAGCCACATTATCAAAAGTGATCTCCATGCCAAAGCAAATAGAATATGCAACCGTCAAGGCCCACACTCGCCAATCTTTCACGACTTCTTTCCAATCCGGTTTTTCTTTTACCGCTGTTTCACGGTCCATATCTTCATAATTGCCCTCCGGTGAGTCTTTTGTATAACGCCAGTACAGAAAAGCGCAAAAAAGCAGTAAAACGCCCGGAACGATCATCGCCAAACGCCATGCTTCATGTTTGCTATAACCCCAACCCACAATAGCGGCAAATATCAGCGGCATGACAATATTCGTCACACCGCCACCGAGGTTGCCCCAGCCCCCTGCCACTGCATTCGCTGTGCCTTTGATATTGGAAGCGAACATGACAGACGTATGGTATTGTGTAATCACAAACGAGGCCCCAATAACACCGATAGCGAAACGAAACAATAAAAAGGATTCGTAACTATTTGCCAAACCCACCAAAAAAACAGGAATGGAACAAACAAGTAACAGCAAGGTGTAGGTCTTGCGCGGCCCCCAGGTATCGCACATACGGCCTATAAAAAGGCGGGCAATAATAGTTGCCGAAACCGCAGCAATGATGGTATTGCCAACTTGTACTTTTGTCAGCCCCAAATCTTCCCGAATCGCCGGCATCAGGGGCGCAATTCCGAACCAGCCGAAAAAACAGGCGAAAAAAGTCAGCCAGGTGATGTGAAAGGTGCGCATCTGGATGGTGCTGAACGAAAAAATAGGCAGGCTGTCCAATGGCTGGGCAGAGGATAAATTTTTCATTATTAATAGGTTGGTTGTTTACAAATAATTGATTGTCAATTATTTGGTTGAAGATTTTCAAACGAATAGCATTTGTCCGGCAGATACGGATGAATAATCCGCAGCTTATTTTTTTGCAGGAACGGAGGAGAAAATTTCAGGCTTGAAATTCAAGGACAAGTATGCCCATGTTGCCAGATGTTCGGTTTTATCAAGCGTGGAGCGTTTGATATATTCCAGCGTATTGGTTCCTGCCATCATGCAGTAACCGAATTCCAAAGCCGTTGCTTTGTTGAGAGCATAGTTGAGGATAAAATCAAACTCGGTGCCGAGTGATTTTCCCAAAAGTGTTTTGCCTGTGGCGTCGGCAACTTTATTGGGTATATTGTTTGCTAACGAAAAATGATGCAAGTCAAGGCCAAGCCCCAATTTTGGCGAAACAGTATATTTCAGGCGCAAATAAGGATCGGATAAACCAGCAGGAGAGCCGCCTGTACCAACATAAAAATAGTCCATATATCCCCAGAATTTATGCGGGGTGCCGTACAGTGGATCAAATTTGTTGTCCTGCGTATTGGTTGAATTGGTCAAATCATTGCCGGAAACTAGGTCGTACCCTAAGCCGACCAAAAAATTTCCTCTGGTATAACCCAGGTAGGCTGTTGTGGTGTATGCCGACAAATCGACGCCATCGCGATTTTTACCGGTTTGATAATAAGCGCCCAGCCAATAGTTGAATCTTTTGCCCCAGGCGCCGTTCAGCAACAAGCCTGTCGTCCATCGGCTATGCAGACCCTCGAGGTCGTAGCGTCGACCTGCGACGATACCGCCATCTGCCGCTTTGAGCGTATCGGGGCGGTATTTTGCAAAATCATCTTTGAAAATAAGGAAGGAGGCTTTGGTCTTCCCCACTTTTTTGGCGACATAGAGATACTGCATGGTTTTGTACATCTGCACCCCGCCGTTGGTGGAGGGATTGATGGTTAAAACGGGCGTACCGGCGGCATTTGTCGGCACAAAGCCTGAAGGGACGGCAACCAAATATCCTTTGGAATTGGTTGTATACTGCGGGGTGTTCCCTGCTGTATAAAATGTGCCTGCCGTACCAAAAGCATCGGTGTTTTGATTGAAGGCAGCGCCAAAATCTGCCTGCCACCCATTTTTGTTGAGCTTTAATAGCGCTACATCGTGCCTCCTGCCTTGTTGCAACCAATCAAGTCCACCCAGCAAACGAACATCGTCATAATTCAATTCCTGTCGACCTAATTTGAGTGATAAGCCTAAGGAATCTGAAAGTATAGTTTCGGCCCACGCCTCATGAATACCAAATTTAGCCCCGTCGCTGTTATTGATCGTGGATGCATCCTGCCCCCAAATGCGTACGTCTTGAACGGACATGCCGAAACTGACTTTTTCTAACTTGTAATGGAAGGAAAGACGGGAGCGTTGAGAGATGAAACCCGCAGCAGGCGCATCTTTGAGTTTGAGCGTACCCAGACCGTTACGAAATTCTCCACGCGGACGGATTTGAGCGAAAATACTGAGTTGAGCATTGCTTTTGATAGAAAAAAGCCATACAAGAAGCATTATACCCAACAATCGCTTGTTGAAGTCTTTTTTTTTCACTTGTTTTGCACTGAATTTTGTGAAATAATGTAAAATTGTTTTGCACCAGCCTCGTAGCGAATCCACTCGCTATCGAGGCTTTTTCTTTGTCGTTTCTCTGTTTTTGAGCCGAAATTTGCTGGAAAGTCCCTACTCTAAGCAAACTGCTGACCATTAATGAAATGCACGAAATAATGCAGCAAATTCTATGCTTTTGACTGCCTTTTTAATCGCTTGATTTGTGAATTTATGATACAAGGTTGTGTTTCTTTTGATAAGTTCCAAATCTTCTCTCCGCAGAAAGGCGCTTCATATCCAAAAGCTAACCCATTTTGCCTATGTTGCTTTTTGCAATTCAGTAGTTTAGTTTTTTGAAAATTAGTTTTATAAAATATTGTATTTGATAAAAATTAAAAATATTATTTTTCCATCTTTTTTCAGGAAATGCAATTTTTTTTTCAAATCAGACCAAACCGCCCGTACCTTTGTGCTATCAAAAGTTGAAAAGTCCCTCTGGTCAATTTGCGTTTTCTTCAGGCCGTTAAACCGCCCGTCCGCTTGAATTGTGGTGTACCCAAAAACACAACTTTCACAATTCAACAATCAAAACAATGGCAAAACCGAAAATTGTCGTCGTCGGCAATGGTATGGTCGGCTACAAATTTTGCGAAAAGCTCATCAATAAATCCGGCATTGGAGCTTTTGACATCACAGTTTTTGGTGAAGAGCCGCGCCCTGCATACGATCGTGTACATCTTTCCGCATATTTTGATGGTAAAACGGTTGAAGATCTTACCCTTGCGCCTGTTTCATGGTACACAGATCATCAAATCAAACTTATTCTGAGCGACCCTGTCGTGCATTTGGACACTGCGTCCAAAACCATTGTCTCACATCATGGGCACCGTGTGCAGTATGATTATTTGATTTTGGCAACGGGTTCGAGTGCCTTTGTACCTTCGATTGAGGGAGTGGACAAGCGCGGCGTTTTTGTGTACCGCACCATTGAAGATCTGGATTTAATGAAAGGATATGCAAAAAAAGCGCGTATAGGAGCAGTTATCGGCGGCGGTTTATTGGGTTTGGAAGCTGCAAAAGCCCTTTTGGATTTAGGTATTGAAGAAACGCATGTCATTGAATTTGCGCCGCGCCTCATGCCGCGTCAAATTGATATGGGTGGATCCCAGGTATTACAGACCAAATTAGAAGAATTGGGTTTGAAAGTACACTTATCAAAAAATACGGAAAGGATACTCGGCAATGGTAAAATAACAGGCATGTGTTTCAGCGATGAAACGGTTTTGAAAGTGGATATGCTGGTCATTTCAGCAGGTATCAAGCCGCGTGATGAGTTGGCGCGGATGGCAGGTCTTGAAGTAGGCGTGCGGGGCGGTATTGTCGTGAATGAAAAATTGGAAACAAGCGAACCTTCCGTATTTGCAATGGGAGAATGTGCATTATCAGACGGTATGATTTATGGACTTGTCGCTCCGGGTTATGACATGGCAGAGGTGATCGCTACAAATTTGACCGGCGGCAATAAGACATTTAAAGGTTATGATATGTCCACAAAATTGAAATTAATCGGGGTGGATGTAGCAAGTTTTGGAGATCCTTTTGCCGGGAAT
>JAYSZC010000977.1:0-2752 GCA_043738235.1 Lewinellaceae bacterium
CATGACCATCGAACGTACGGCAGATGCAATCATCGTGAAACTGCCACCGAATATTAATATAGAGGAGATTCAAAGATTTTTGAACTACCTGCGATACAAAGAAATTGTTGCCAAGAGCAAGGCGACCCAAGAAGACGTTGACAAACTCGCCAAAGAGGTCAACAAAAGTTGGTGGGAGAAGAATAAAAAGCGCTTTCTGCCCGGAGAATGAAAGTTGTACTATACAGCAATATTGTATTTAGTGCCATGTTCAATCCGAAAAGTAGCATTGGTGACATCATCTTGAATTCTCAGGATACATTCTCCTTTTACGCCTGCGAATACCTAAGAGAAGAAATTAAAGATCATAAAAATAAAATAATTAAGATAACGGGATACGAAGAGCGCGAATATGGCGAAGTGGAGTTTTTAGTTTATAAACAGATTGATTTCTTCTCAGAAAGTACAATTCCTTTTGAGTTTTGGCAGAAAGCCGCTGACCTTGTAAGAGATATAGATATGGACGACATAACTTTTGTTGCCCTCAGCCTATTCCTTGACATCAAACTTTGGACTGGAGATAAACCACTGATTGTTGGGTTGACCAAAAAAGGTTTCAAAAACATCATCACAACCCAGGAGATGTTGCAACTAAGGCGTGAAATATAAAGTTGATAATGGTGCTAACTTTGTGTGGTTGGCAATAACTGGCTAAACAAGGCTATTGCGTCCATGCCACCCGTTCACCAATCCTCACTCCACCTCTTTCCCACTCTTTACCGGCTCCTCCCCCACCTGCGCCTTCTTCGGCGCAAACGACAATCCCACGGCGGTCAGCACGATCACCAGCAAAATCCGGATGGAATTGCTCAGGGAGATACGGAATTGTCGGGCCAGAAAATGGTAACTGGGAGGCAAACAGATAATGGTCGCTGCAAGAGTAAACGCGAAGGGAATCCAGTGTTGCTGGACCAGAGAACCTAAGCAGATCATCATCATAAAGGCCGCGCTCATCCAGAACAGACCGTTTCCGATACCGGAAGGAATACTTACTTGTTTTGGGGTGTCGGCGGCAATATGATGGTGCGCCTGCTGAAAAAAGGAATCAGGCAGGTCGTTCAGCAATTCCAGTAAGGCAAAATTCACCCGGTTGACTTCCGTGTTCAGGTCGCCGGCGTCGATGAGACCCAGGTGGTGGTTTTCCTGCACGGCGTTTAATTTGCCGGACAGCAAGACCAAGGCATCGTATTTGTCCGACACCAACCTGTCCGTATGCCGCATGTTATGCGTATTGATCTGGGCAAACAATTCATCAAACAGGGCTTCCGTTGCGTTTTCAGCCAAAAGCGTTTTGAAATAGGCGCGATTCTTTTCCATGGCAATGGCGGCTCAAATGGATTTTATCAGCAAATGTACGTAGAGTTATCCGTTATTAGTTATTGGTTATCAGTGCTGATAATCAAGCATTTGCAAAGAATTTAATCTAAACTATTTGGCCTGATAACTTCATACTTGCTACGGACTTCGCACTGATGACTTCGCACTTCGGACTTGTTAAACGCCTATTTCCACCAGATACCGTTCCGCGTCCAGCGCAGCCATACAACCGGTACCCGCAGCGGTCACCGCCTGGCGGTAGATTTTGTCCTGCGCGTCACCGCTCACGAATACGCCGGGCACTTTGGTGAAAGTACGTCCGGGTGTCGTGAGCAGGTAGCCGCTTTCATCGCGGTCGAGCCACTCCTTAAAAATACCCGTGTTGGGCAGGTGGCCGATGGCGACAAAAAATCCCGTTACATCCAACGTGCTGATTTCCTGCGTTTTATTGTTGCGGATCCGAACGCCCGTTACGCCATCCGTACCCAGCACTTCTTCGGGAGAAGTATTCCAGTGCACAATCAGATTCGGCGTATTCAGCACGCGCTCCTGCATGATTTTGGAGGCGCGCATTTCGTCGCGGCGCACCAGGAGATGCACAGTTTTACAAATTTTAGCGAGGTAAGTACTTTCCTCCGCTGCGGTATCGCCGCCGCCGACAATGGCCACAACCTGTTTGCGGTAGAAAAAGCCGTCGCAGACCGCACAGGCGGAAACGCCAAGGTTTTGCAGTCGGTCTTCACCGGGAATACCCAGCCATTTAGCGCTGGCGCCCGTTGCAATGATAACCGTATGGGCATGGATTTCTTGGCCGGCTTCCGTCCAGACTTTGTGGATCGGCCCGCTGAAATCTACTTTCGAAATTTTTTCTTTGCGGATATCCGTTTCAAAACGCAGGGCCTGATTTTTGAAATCTTCCATCATCGCCGGGCCGTTGCGCCCTTCGGGATAGCCGGGGTAGTTTTCCACATCATTGGTTATCATTAACTGGCCGCCTGGTTGCGAACCGGTGAACATCACGGGATTCAGACCCGCTCGTGCAGCATAAATCGCCGCCGAATAGCCCGCCGGGCCGGCGCCGATGATCAAACATTTTAATTTTTCCATATCAGGTGCAAAAGTAGGTACTCAGCCGCCGAAAATAGGTGTCACTTTCACTTTTTAAGCGGATATTTGTATAAAATGTTGCGGCGGAGACGAATTGTTGGATTCTTCAAAAATGCCACAACAAAGTGGAATGTTCATAAACACATTAAGCACCCTTCTGTTTTCCCGAAGTTGTTATCGGTTATCAGTTATTGGTTGTCAATGTTGAAAATCAAGCATTTGTAAAGAATTTAATCCAATCCAAATCGCCAAGAATTAATTGAATTTGTCCCTAACCCGGGTGTCATCC
>JAYSZC010000978.1:0-1111 GCA_043738235.1 Lewinellaceae bacterium
GATATGTGGAGTTGTATTACGACCGCAACAATAACCCCGGCTTCCGTTTCTTTGAATCGCTGCTGTATAAAAGTGAGTTTTATAACCGTGATTCGCAGAGCATCAGTATGTGGATCACCAACAACGATGAGCGCCCCTTTTGCCTCAGCACCCCACGGTTAAACGAACCCGGAGTACTCAACCTCGAAATCAGTTTTGAGCACCCCTGCATAGATGAACTGGCAAAAATGAAACGGGTACCACAAACCCTCGATTATATCAAAGCCCTCACCGGCATTTCACCCTCACAGGAAGCCCTGTTCGACACCTTTTTTACCGAAACCCCGCCACCGGCCTACGAAAGATATACCGGCGACAAAATCCGCATGCGTTACTTTGGCCATGCCTGTATCCTGGTAGAAACAAAAGATATCAGCATCCTGGTAGATCCGCTGATCAGTTATTACGGGTATAACTCACCGGTAAATCACTTCTCCGATGTTGACCTGCCCGATTTCATCGATTATGTGTTGATTACCCACAACCACCAGGACCATATTTTATTTGAAACATTGCTGCCCCTCAGGCACAAAATAAAAAACCTCATTGTACCCCGTACCACCAGCGGCAAGCTCGAAGATCCGGATCTTAAACTGATGTTTGAAAACATCGGGTTCACCAATGTAATCCCGATGGACGAAATGGAAACCATCCGTTTCAGCGATGCGGTGTTAACAGGATTGCCTTTTATCGGCGAACATTCCGATTTAAATATCCTCACCAAAATGTGCTACCTGGTACAAATCGGCGAGTTCCGGTTGTTGTTCCTGGCCGACTCCCGGATAGTAGAAGCCGCCCTGTACAAACATATCCACGATCAAATCGGCGATGTAGATGTGATGTTCCTCGGCATGGAATGCGATGGGGCGCCACTCACCTGGCTGTACGGCCCGCTGATGACGAAAAAACTGGCCAGGGATATGGACGGCAGCCGCAGATTAGCCGGCTCCGATTGTGAAAAAGGCAAGGCACTGGTAGATATTTTTAACCCGAAAGAATTGTATGTATATGCCATGGGTCAGGAGCCGTGGTGCGAATTCATCAGCAGCATAAAATACACCGATGAAAGCAA
>JAYSZC010000979.1:0-2752 GCA_043738235.1 Lewinellaceae bacterium
AAACGGCACGGGCAAGGACCTGGTGGCCCAGGCCATCCACAGCCAGTCCAAACGGGCGCAGGAAAATTTCGTCAAGGTGGACCTCGGCGCCCTGACCGAATCCCTGTTCGAAAGCGAACTCTTCGGCCATGTCAAGGGCGCGTTCACCGATGCCCGCGACGACCGCCCCGGCCGTTTTGAAGCGGCTGACGGCGGTACCATTTTTTTGGATGAAATCAGCAACCTCACACTGGGTTTACAGGCTAAACTGCTCACCGTATTGCAAAACCGCACGGTCATCCGCGTGGGTTCCAACCGCGTCCGGCCCGTCAATGTGCGCGTGATCGCAGCGACCAATCAAAACCTGTTTGAAGCGGTGAAAAACCGTACGTTCCGCCAGGATTTATTGTACCGCATCAATACCATTGAAATACAACTGCCTCCCCTGCGCGAACGCATCGACGATATTGAAGCGCTGGCCGTACATTTCATGAAAGAGTTTTCCAAAAAATACAACCGTCCGGTCACCGGCCTGAGCGCTGCCCTGTTGAAAGAAATGCACCGCTACCTCTGGCCCGGCAACGTGCGCGAACTGCAGCACGCCGTCGAACGGGCAGTCATCATGGCCAAAGGAGAAAAACTCCAGCCCGAAGATTTCTTTTTCCGGCAGTCGGCCAATGGCGAACGAGAAATGGACTTGCCGACCATGAACCTCGACGACATGGAGAAGCAGTTGATTATGAAGGCTTTACAAAAATACCACGGCAATATTACCGAAGCGGCAGCAGAACTGGGGCTGACGCGGGCCTCTCTTTACCGGCGTTTGGAGAAGTATAACCTCTAAGCGACCGATCGGCCTGCAGCACATGGCGCTCGGTATGCGCAATCACAAAACCGAAGGTGTCGCCTAATTTCAAACGTATCCAGGGCGACAGGGAAATGGGTACCCGCAGCTCGTTCAAATTGACGTTCGCCGCATCGCGCAGCAGCGCGAGCATCTTTTCCTGTTGATCGATAAACTCCGCGAGCATCCGCTGCGGGTCGGGTTGTGCAGCCGGCACGGCGTTTTTGGGCGCTTTCATTTTGCTTTTTAAAACCCCACCCTGCTGTGGTTGCATCAGTTGGGTAAAA
Source organism: Lewinellaceae bacterium (assembly GCA_043738235.1). Taxonomy (GTDB): domain Bacteria; phylum Bacteroidota; class Bacteroidia; order Chitinophagales; family Saprospiraceae; genus M3007. Next base: position 1,111 of record JAYSZC010000979.1, read on the forward strand.
TAGGCGCCCAACCAGCCCGCAGTGAAACCTTGCGAACGCTTTTTGCCGCCGGCCTTTCCCTGTTGAATGGCTTTTTCAATAGCGGGCAGGTAGTAGCGCCCATAAATATTGAGGTGTTCGAGGCATTGCGCAGCGCTCCAGGCATCGGGCGCCGGACGAAATGACAGTTCTTCCGGCGACAACATTTGCCATTCTCCTACGGCTTTTTGAAGATGGCGCTCGGTTTGTTCTTGCAGGTTTTCCAGGTATTGCTGAATATGGACCATGATTTCTTCGATTTTATGATGAACCTGATATTTGGACACCACAAAAGTCCGGCCTGCACTGGAGTTGATTCTTGGTAAAAACCAAGATTTTGAAAATCCGTCCAATCCGTTCAATCCGTGTACCTTTTCCGCTATGTGAAAAGAATCCGCTTCAAATCCGCAACATCTTGACCATTATTCCTACGAGCGCGAAGCGCAAGAATCCGTAAAAATTCTACTCTACGAGGGCAAAATCCGTGTTAATCCGCGTCATCCGTCCAATCCGCGTTGCCATTATTCCTACGAGCGCGAAGCGCGAATCCGTAAAAATTCTACTCTACGAGGGCAAATCCGCGCAAATCCGCGTCATCCGTCCAATCCGCGTTGCCATTATTCCTACGAGCGCGAAGCGCGAAAAATCCGTGTCCAATCCTTACAATCCGTGTTCCATCACGCTACAAGTGAAAAATCCGCTGCAAATCCCGAACAAAATCCAGCAGCGAGTCAAAACGGAAATCCAGTGGCAATCCCGCCAAACGTTCCGATTCTTCCTGTTTCCCATGAATCAAAACAGTTTTCATACCCAAACGCAAACCCAGTTCCATATCAGAAATAGAATCGCCAACGATCCAGGAATTTGCAAAGTCAATGTCAGGAAAATCTACCTTTGCGCGCAGGGCCATGCCGGTACCCGGTTTGCGGCAGTCGCAACCCGCGTCGCTGCGGTGCGGACAGTGGTAAATCGCATCTAAGCGGGCGCCTGCCTGTTGAATGATTCCGGTCATTTTACGGTGTACATCAGCCAGTTCGGCTTCGGTCATCAGCCCCTTGCCGATACCGGCCTGGTTGGTGACGACGACGATGCGACCAAACAAAACGGACAACTGTAGCATGGCTTCTTCCAGGCCCGGCACAGGAATCCATTCGGCAGCCGTTTTTACGTAGTCGCCCGGTGTGCGCACATTGATCACGCCGTCGCGATCCAGAAAAAGTGTTGGTAAATAGTTCATGGTACGTGAGTTGTGAATTGTGAGTTGTGAGAATTCAATTACTCACAGTGACCGTTGCGAATAGGTGTTTTTCTGAATTAATTTCGATTAAAATGTTTGAATGCCACTCACGATTCACGATTCCAGGCCTGAAAAACCGAACCCAAACCACCAGAGCCGCCTAAGGGGCAATGTCAATGACTTAAGGATAGTGAAGAGGTGTTATCTCCTGACGAAGGAAGGAGGTGACATCTCGAAACGACCGTTTCCCAGTAAGTCTCTGCTACGAGATGTCACTTGCTCCTGCGTTGCAAATGACACCTCTTCGCTAATTCTACTTTGTCACTTTAACCAAATTTCCAATTCATTGTTTTCCTTGGAAAAAATTATGGCCAAGATACCGCTCAA
>JAYSZC010000980.1:0-2747 GCA_043738235.1 Lewinellaceae bacterium
CGCACCACCACTTTCACTTCCTCACCACCCAAACGCCGGGAAGTGCGGCAGCAGTCCATCGCCGTATTGCCCCCGCCCAGTACGATGACCCGGCGACCGATTTTATCCGTATGCTCGAAGGCCACGCTGGACAACCAGTCGATCCCGATATGAATACTGGCCTTTGCTTCTTCATAGCCGGGCAGGTCTGTCAAGGCGCGGCCACGCGGGGCGCCGGTGCCGACAAAAATGGCGTCGTAATCTTTTTCCAGTACTTCGCGCATACTGGATACATAAGTATTGAAATGCTGGTGAATGCCGAGATCAAGGATAAAATCCACTTCTTCGTCCAACACTTCGATCGGCAATCGGAAAGAAGGAATCTGGCTGCGCATCATACCGCCGCCTTTGGGCAATTCATCGTACAGGTGCAGTTCGTAGCCCAGGGGAGCGAGGTCGCGCGCAACCGTCAGAGAGGCCGGCCCTGCTCCGATGAGCGCAATTTTTTTGCCGTTCAGGGCAAATGGTCCCTGTGGCATGTAAGCGCTCACATCGCCTTTGTTATCGGCAGCCACCCGCTTGAGCCTGCATATTGCTACCGGTTTTTCTTCTACCCGGACACGGCGGCAGGCAGGTTCGCAGGGTCGGTCACAGGTTCGCCCCAGCACACCGGGGAATACATTGGATTCCCAATTGACCATATACGCCTCCGAGTAGCGCTCTTCAGCGATCAGGCGTATATAATGCGGCACAGGCGTATGCGCCGGACAGGCATACTGACAATCCACCACTTTATGGAAATATTCCGGGTCATTGATATTCGTAGGCTCCATGAAACAATCGTTTTTGCGCGAAAAAAATACATCCGCTCTGAGCGGGAGGGCAAATATAGGCCGTTGAAAATCATTCATACCAACAAACAGGCCAACAAAAACAATGCGATTGTCAAGTATTGCAAAATGATGTCTTTTTTTTCAAAATTATGTCCGTGGCAGCAGTAGTTTAGCGCCTCCCGAGTCGCCCCTGATAACAGATAACCGATAACTGACACCCAACCATGAACAGAAGGAAGTTTTTTAAAAGCAGCGCGGTAGCGGGCATATCGCTCCCGGCCATTGTGGCGTCGTCCTGTAATACATCAGAAATAAAAAAGGCCGGCCCTGCGCCCTCCGGCGAGGTTTCAGACAACTTTGATCTGAATGAAATCACCATAGATGCCCTGCAACAAAAGATGCAGCAGGGAACCTACACCTCGAAATCGATCACGGAGATGTATCTGCAACGTATTGCGGCCATCGACCGCGAAGGGCCTGCACTACATGCCGTCATAGAAATTAACCCCGAAGCGCTCGCCATCGCAGAGGCTATGGATCAGGAAAGGAAAACAGGTAAAATACGCGGCCCCCTGCACGGTATTCCCGTGCTTATCAAGGACAATATCGACACCGGCGACCAAATGATGACCACCGCCGGTTCTTTAGCGCTGGAAGGTAACAAAGCGGGCAAAGACGCTTTTATCGTCGCGCAACTGCGGGCAGCCGGGGCCGTAATATTAGGCAAAACCAACCTCAGCGAATGGGCCAATTTCCGCTCGACCCGATCCAGCAGCGGCTGGAGCAGCCGGGGTGGTCAGACCAAAAACCCCTGCGTACTGGATCGAAATCCCTGCGGCTCCAGTTCCGGTTCCGGGGCAGCCGTAGCGGCTAACCTGTGCGCCGTCGCCGTCGGCACCGAAACGGACGGATCGGTGATTGCGCCCGCTTCTTTCTGCGGCGTCGTGGGGATCAAACCCACCGTAGGCCTGTGCAGCCGCAGCGGGATCATCCCCATTTCCAAAACGCAGGATACCGCCGGGCCTATGACCAGAACGGTCAGAGATGCTGCAATACTGCTTGGCGTCATGACAGGCGCAGACCCGAATGATCCGGTCACACAGGAAAGCAACGGAAAAACGCACCCGGATTACACTGTTTTTCTGAACGCCGGGGCACTGAAGGGCAAAACCATCGGCGTGGAAAAAAGAGCCATGAAGGGCCACGAAGGCGTGGTGGATTTGTACAAAGCCGCTATTGAAACCTTGAAAAAACAAGGCGCAACCATTGTGGAAGTTGAATTATTGAATGAATATAAAGATCTCGGCGATGCGGAATTCGACGTCATGCTATACGAATTTAAAGACGGCCTGAACCGCTACCTTGCTACAGCGAATGCAAATGTCAAATCACTGGCCGATGTTATTGCTTTCAACAAAAACAATGCGGACAAAACCATGCCTTATTTCAAACAGGAGCTCCTGGAATTGAGCGAAACCAAAGGCGACCTGAGCAGCAAAGAATACGCCGGTGCTCTAAAAAAATCGCAAAGTTCGCGCAAGATCATAGATGATATGATGGGTAAATTGAAATTGGATGCGATCTGCGGCGTGAGCATCGGCCTGCCACATCCCATCGACCTGGTCAACGGCGATGCCAATACAGGCTTCTATTTTTGTCCGCCTGCCGCTATGGCCGGTTACCCGCATATCACGGTACCGATGGGCAAAGTCCACGGGCTGCCCGCGGGGTTGTCATTTATCGCCGGGGCATACCAGGAACCTGCCTTATTAGGAATAGCCTATGCCTACGAACAGGCTTCTAAACACCGGGAAGCGCCGAAGTTTTTGAAAACACTATAAAGAGTCTTGAGGTGTCATCTGCGAGGCACGAGCAGGTGACATCTCAACGCTGCAAGTCAGTAGTTTTTTGGGGCCATTTCATCGCAGCAATCCT
>JAYSZC010000981.1:0-6921 GCA_043738235.1 Lewinellaceae bacterium
CTAAACGGAAAAGAACCCTCTTGTACGCTTTAATTGGAATATTTGTGTTGCTCGTGGTGGCTGTTGCCATCAAAGCCCGCCAGAAACCCAAAGGAGAAGAGGTGAACGCCGAAGCGGCACAGCGCCGTACCATTCGCGAGATGGTCAGCGCCAGTGGCAAAATATTCCCTGAAACGGAAGTGAAAATCAGTTCCGACGTGTCGGGTGAAATTATCGAACTCCACGTCAAAGAAGGCGATTCGGTTACAATTGGCCAGGTTTTAGCCAAAATCCGCCCCGACGAATACCAGAGCGCACTCGAACAGGGACAGGCTTCCGTAAGCACTGCGCGCTCCCAGCGTCAAATCTCTTCTTCCAATGTGCAGGGCAGTTCCGCGCAGATAGATCAGTTAAAAGCAGACCGGCAGCGCTCGGTTTCCCAATTGGAAGTGGCGCGCAACGCCCACCAGCGCAATGAAAAACTATACAAGGAAGGTGTAATTTCCGCTTCCGAATTCGATACTTCGCTCGGCAACCTGCGCGCCGCAGAAAGTGCGCTGGCCGCCGCCGATGCCAGTCTCAAATCGGCGGATAGCAACCTCAGCAGCGCCCGCGAAAATGTCCGGGTGGCCGATTATGGCATCAACAGCGCGAATGCCCGCTTGAAAGAATTGCGCACCAGTCTCCAGAAAACGATTATCACCGCGCCGGTAAGCGGCATTATCAGCAAACTCAATGTAGAAAAAGGTGAACGCGTGGTAGGTACCCTGCAAATGGCCGGTACCGAAATGATGCGCATTGCCAACCTCCGCTCCATGGAAGTACAGGTGGATGTAAGCGAAAACGACATCCTGAAAGTCAGCGTCGGCGATGAAACGGACGTGGAAGTAGATGCTTACTTAGGCCGGAAATTTAAAGGTAAGGTGACCGAAATTGCCAACAGCGCCAGCAATGTGGGCGCCGCGGGCGCCAGCCTCAACTCCGATCAGGTGACCAATTTTGTTGTAAAAATTCGTGTAGACGCTAATTCCTACCTCGATATGATCAAAGACGGTCGCCAATATCCTTTCCGCCCCGGTATGTCCGCCTCTGTGGATATTTATACCAACACGGCAGACAGCACCCTGAGTGTGCCCCTGATCGCCGTAACAGCCCGCGATGAAGACGCGGATAAAAAGAAGGAGAATAAAGAAGAGGAAGCTAACCCGCAACAACAAGAAAAGGAAAAAGACCTGGATAGTATCAAAGAAATTGTATTCGTCGTGACAGGCGATACGGTCGCCATGCGCGAGGTGAAAACCGGTATCCAGAACAATGACTACATTCAGGTACTCAGCGGCTTGCAGGAAGGTGAACAAGTGGTAACCGGCCCTTACGCGGCGATTGCCCGCAAACTAAAAGGCGGCACCCGCGTGGTAGTGGTGGATAAAAAAGGCAAGGCGAGTGAAGCGAAGGCGGATTAATCTAATGGAACACGGATTTAAGGGGGAAATGCAACGGCGCGCAAGCGCCTACTATCTCACCTCACCCCGATAATCTCCACCTTCGCGCCCGTCAGCACAGGGTTGTACCAGCACTCAATTCCTTGAGACATCAGCAGTTTTGCTTCCGCTTTGGCTTCTTCTGCCGTCGGCAGGCCTTTCACGATGTAAGCGGCGCCTTGGGTGCCACCGGGGCAAGTGCTCTCGGCGTGCCAGACTAAATATACGCCATCCACTGCCGGGGCATGGGTCACCGGCGTATCGTTGCAAAACACACCGAACTGGATAAAATACAGTTCATTCACCGGTGTAAACACACCGAAATGAACCTGGCCCCTGCCTTTCCGGACATTTCGGAGTTGTTCCTTCCCGTTCACCGTTACCGTAGTTGCCGGATTTGGGGCGGCCTCGCTGACGGTGCTGTACGTCATCGGGCGCAGATCGCCGTCTGTCGCTACCGAGTTAGCGGTACTCGTGGTTCTTTGCACTTTGGATACGGCTGCAGCCCGGCGGTAATCGCCTCTGGCCGGGGTTATGGTGCTGGGCGTCGAATACGTCGCCGGCGTGGGCGCCGGTTCCGTGCCTTGTTTTGGTATCAGCAGGGTGGTTTTTTGGGCGCTTGTTGCCACAGCAAGAAAGCTCAGTAACAGAATGGAAATGCTTCTCATAGTAAAGCGGGTTTGTTATATTTTTGGTAAAAGTACCTGTTTTTCAAAAAAGTAGACCATCGGGTCGACCGAAAGGGCTAAACGATGATATACTGCCCGCTTGTATGCGGGCGCATTTGAATATTTTTCCGATGTTCGCCGTTTCAATAATAATGCCTAACCCACTCAAATGTCATGCAACTGCCACCCTACGATGTTTTTCCCACAATTCTTGCAGACCGTATCATCCTGCGAGAAATCGTGCTTTCCGACCTGGACCAAATCCTCGAAATTTCGGTGTACGACGGCAAACCGGCTGCCGATACCGCTGAAGCGCTGAAAATGCTGCAAAGGATTGAACAGGACTACCAAAACGGCGAAACCGTCCACTGGGGCATTGCCGATAAAAACAGTAACGTCATCATGGGTACCTGCGGTTATTACCGCGGATTTCAGGACGGCGCCGGCGAACTGGGTTGTATGCTCCGGCCCGCATTCCGGGGGCAGGGCGTCATGACGGAAACGATACAGGCCGCCATTGATTTCGGGCAGCAACAAATGGGTCTTCAACACATTTTTGCCATTACCACCCGGCAGAATTTGAAGGCGCTTGCCTTGCTGGATAGGCTGGGATTTGTGCAGGCGAAGGGTGATAGGATGCAGGACTTCGGCCAAAGAGCGGAGCCGGATGAGGAAGAGATGTTGTATTTGCTGGCAAGGTAGAGGGTGTCCTCTCTGGCATATCAGCCGCAGCGCGGCGGCAATATTTGTAGCCCGTAGCAAACAAAAAAAGCGAGGTGCAGCGCACCGGCAATGTAATATTACCGGTGCGCTGCACCTCTGACTACATCACCACAACTATTTCTACAAATATCACCGCCGCGCTGCGGCTGGCATACCCAAAGAGGTTTTTTTAAGTTTGTCAGGCAAAATATTTTAGATTAAACCCTTTGTAAATGCTTGATTGTTAACACTGATAACCGATAACTAATAACAGATAACTACTTCTTGAATTCGGAGCGGAAAACGAGATTCGAACTCGCGACCCTCGGCTTGGGAAGCCAATGCTCTACCACTGAGCTACTTCCGCTTATAGGTAGTTATCCGTTATTAGTTATTGGTTATCAGTGTTGATAATCAGGCATTCACATTGCATTTTGCAATTTTGCCTTTTTACTTGTGCCTGCAAATATAGATGAAAAGATGTTGTTCTTATAAAAATCCGTGTCTCATCCCTTCAATCCGTGTTCAATATCCCACTCAAAACTCCCCGCCGGCCCCGCCGCCGCCAAACTGCCCACCTCCGAAACCATCCTTTTGTTCCGTGGCAGGGGGATTTTGGCTCGCAATCGTCTGTTCGATCAACTGCTCCTCTATTTCCTGTAATAAAGTAATGTCACCATCGACGTTGTAGGTATAGGCGCCTTCGTGGGTACGCAAATATTGAATGGAAAAGTAAGCGCTTACAAACAGCACCGCTCCGGCGATGACCCCTGCCCAGGCCAGCGGAAGCACGTGGTAATAGTAGCGAAACGTAAATACCGCAGCGGCCAAGCAAGCCAGTCCGATATCCATCAGGAGGCGGTTTTTGTGGCGAAAGCCCATGAAAATATACAACGCGGGCACGGCGAAGGTAAAGGTCCAGAAAAACCAGGGTATCGGAACCCGTTCCAGTTGAAACATGTCTGCGCACGCCTGCTGCACTACCCAATAGTTGCCGCTCATGTAAAAAGCCACCAGCGCCAGCAATTCCACCACGCCCAGCAACCCGTGCCAGTGCCGCCAGTCGTAGCGCTCTTGGCCCTTTTGCGCAAAAAAGAAAGCGCCGGCCGAAAACAACATGCCCGAAAACGGCAGCAGGTACAGCGCCAGTTGCGGAATTTTATTCACAATTTGCAGAATAATGAGCAGCGAGCAAACAAACGCCGCCGCCGCCGCCAGCCGGTCGATGTAGCGGATGCAGGCTGCCACTAGAAACGGCCAGGCGATACAACAATACACCAAAAAATCAGTGTCATAAGGCAAACGGCTGCACAAACCGGTCAGTATCATGGATATGCCGAAGTAGAGCAGCATATCATCGACGCCGCTGGCATAATGCCGCGCCGAGCCGATGGCCCAAAGTTCCAGCATGGCGATGGAAGCCAGTCCGAAAAAAAGGCACAGCACGGCAAAAGCGCTTTCCGAACCGACATCCAGGATCAAGGCGAACAGGCCGATAGCAGCCGTGAGCAAAATCTGGCAGAAAAAAGCCAGTCCGATCCGAACGAACACGTTGGGTGTGTAGAAAGGCGCCTGGTACCGATCCTGCACCATTTTCCATTTTTCATTCGAAAGCAAACCTGTATGATGCCATTTGCGGGCCGCGTCGCGGGTAAGCAACGCATCTAACCAGGTACCGTTGTAAGCAATCATGGCTGGTCGTCTTTGATGAAACGTTTGTAATTAATCAGGAAATAGATCACCCCGGTACAGGACAGGACGAAATAAAGCAGGTAAAACATAAAGTCCAGGTTCAGACTATTCGTGTGCGTAATCAGCATAAACGTGATGCCGATGTAGCCGTATACCACCGCCACCGTCAGGAAATAGAACGAACCTCGGGTACGGGCATACCAGAGGTAAAAACCGACAGCGATGCAGAGCAGTGGGAAATAAATAATATCCCGTTCGAGCGCCATCATGCCGGCAAGGCAGGAAATCATGCCGATGTGTACGCCGAAGTTGAGATAAGTGAGCGAAAAGTGTTTTTTAAAGTTCAGCCGTTCCCCCACAAATGCTGCGAGGGTCAGCAGGGCGCCCAGGAACACGCCCGCATGTACAATGGTCGCGCTGTTAAAATCGTTTTTGCTCAGCAGTTCCTGGGGCGTGACGGCAATACCCAGCCAGGAAGCCAGCGCTGTAATGCCCAGCGAAAGAACGCCCCGGTTGTCGAGCCAATACCCCAAGCCAAAAAACAACACCATAGGAATGAAAGTCGCCAGGCCGTAGCGCGTCCCGAAAATCTGGTACTGGTACTGCCAGTAGCCCTCCATAATCAGGAAAGTGAGGCAACCCAGCAACAGAATGTAGTCGTAATACGGCGTCGGGCTTTCCACTGCCCCTGCCGAAAAGGGTCGCCGGTGCCGGATGGCATATACGAAACATACGGCGCTGATCGCCCCGATCAGCGTAATCAGGGCCACATGCCCGATGCTGTCGATGTTCTGATAGACCAGAAAGCCCAGTCCGATATTGAGCAGCAACACGCCGAGGTAAAGCAGGGATCTGAGTTCCCAATGCAACGAAAAGGGCGTTTTAGATTCAAAAATCTCGATTTTTGCTGCGTCTTCGGGCGTAATGATCTCTTGCTGTAATAAATTTCGGAGGATATGTGGGTGCATAGGCGGTGTTTTTCACGACCAAATGTAGGAATTTTTGAGGGTTTGATGGTTTGAGAGGTTGGATGGTTTGAGGTGGTAACCTAAGCCACGAGTTACCACCTCAAACCATCAAGCCTCTCAAACCATCCAACCTACTCCTCCACCTTCAGATCAGGCAAGAAATAACAAATCCTTTCACTGCACGAAGCAGTGAAAGGATTTGTAGTAAGTATATCAGGCAAAATAGTTTAGATTAAACTTTTTGCCAATGCTTGATTATCAACACGGATAACCAATAACTGATAACGGATAACTACTTAATATCACAGCGGAATCGTACTACCCAGACTGTCGCGCAGATCAGGAAAGCCCGAAAGCGGCTTGGAGGAATCCCGGCCGCCGCCCAGTTTATTCATTTCGTCTTTGCCCAGCTTCGTGATATTATCATCTTCCAGATCGTCTAAAGAACGTTTGGATTTATGATCCCGGTCATTGTACAGGGCATCGTCTTTTTTATTGCCAAATGGAAATCGCATGACATTATATGATTTAAGGACGATATTGCGCACCAAAGGTAGCGCAATTTTGAAGTATTGCAAGTAAGCCGCCCAGATTTTAGAAGAACGGAAAACGACGGTTGGACAGACTTATTTTTGATCAACCAAATTCTTGCCAGAATCCTGTCCGGATTGGTTTTTTACCTGTTCAGTCACTAATTTCACAAGAACTGTCAGGTACCTTCTATTTTTAGGCAACTTTTGAACAACTTCAACCATGCCGGCATCTCTTTTTTTATGGTCTTTTCTGTCAATACTGGGGTTCCAGTTTCCCGCAGCATCCATTTATCGCTGCGACAACGGCAAAATAATGCTCCAATCGGACGCCGCGCTGGAAGTCATTGAGGCGCAGAGTAACAAACTGCGGGGCGTCATCGATTTTTCAACGAACAGTTTTGCCTGGACAGTCGACATCCGATCCTTCGAGGGTTTCAACAACCCGTTGCAACGCGAGCATTTTAATGAAAACTACATGGAAAGTGATAAATATCCGAAAGCCAGTTTTACAGGAAAAATTATTGAACAGGTGGATTTGCAGACAGACGGCGTCTATTCGGTGCGGGCCAAAGGGAAAATTTCGGTGCATGGGGTGGAACAAGAGCGCATCATCAAAAGCCAGGTAATCGTCGCAGGGAAACGGATTCAGGTTCGTTCTACTTTTACGGTACCGCTGAGCGAGCACAATATCACTATTCCCCGGATTGTGTACCAGAAAATTGCGGAAGAAATTTCCGTCACCATAGAAGCCGATCTCAAACCCCAGGGATAAAAAGGGCAAAATAGCAAAGGGCAAAAAGCGATGTAAATCAATGAGTTACAGAGGACTTAGTAGTAGATAATTTTGATGCGTTTGCCCTGACCCCACCCCATCATTCATCATTCATCATTCATCATT
>JAYSZC010000982.1:0-6921 GCA_043738235.1 Lewinellaceae bacterium
TCAGTGGGTGCCCGCTACAGGTTTGAGCGACAGCAATGTTCCCGATCCGATTGCCGAACCGCAAGAAACAACGGACTATATCGTAACAGTCATGGGCGATGGGCAATGTCCGGCCTCCGCCTCCGTAACGGTATTTTTCATGGAAACAGAATGTGCCGAACCTTTTATTTTTGTCCCGAAAGCGTTCACACCCAACGGAGATAGCAACAACGACATGTTTATTGCACGCGGTGCGAATATCAAAGAAATGCACTTTATTGTCTGGGATCGCTGGGGTGAAAAGGTGTATGAAACCACCGATATTCTGGCCCTGGGCTGGGATGGTACCTACAACGGAAAAGAGTTGACCCCGGATTCTTACGCCTGGTACCTGGAAGTAACCTGCGGCAATGGCGCAACTTTTGTAAATAAAGGCAATGTGACGCTGCTGAAATGAATGATGAATGATAAATGATGAACGATGAATAAAAAAGGATGAATGGGAGACAACCCATTCATCCTTTTTTATTCATTTTTTTATTTCATCATTCATCATTCATCATTCATCATTCATCATTCATCATTCCTCATTCCTCATTCATCATTCCTCATTCCTCATTCATCATTCCTTCTTCTTCTTTTTAAAATCCCCGTCCTTCCACGCCTTAATAAACTGCCCCCAGGCAAGCGGGCTGAAAATATTCATCGGAGGCGTCTGGCCCAGGTACACATATTCGCGGGATTGCTGGCGCAGGTAAAAATTGGCGCTTTCGCGACCGCCGTAAGCCACCATATCCGGGTTTTTGCGGGCTTCGGCCAGGTAATCATTGGCTATGTTTTCCGTTGCACGGCGCTGCAATTCCGGCGTCACATCCATTTTCAGGAATTCAACTTTAAAATGCTCTTTGGAAGGCCAGGGGAAAATGACCGTTTCCGGCAGGTTGATGGTATCCTGCGTCATAATCTGAACCAGCGAATAGCGGTCTTGCGTGAGCGTATCGGGAATGGTAATTGTCACCGGATCGAAACCAATAGAATTGAAGCGCACTTTATCGCCCCGCTCCACCACAATTGTGAAAAATCCGCGGTAGTCGGAATAGGTGCCCCGGCGTTTGAGGGGCAAATGCACGGTGGCATAGGGAACGATCGTCCGGCGGCCATCCACCTCGGCAACGATGATGCCCGACAATTGAATAAGGTCGGGTTTTGGGCTTTCCTGCGCTTTGCAGATGGCACAAAATGCGAAGAAAAATATGCTGAGCGCGAGAACTTGTTTCATACTGTAATGACCAGAATCAGACTGGTTTTCGTGAAAAATGATACAGATAAGTTGATAGCGAATCCGAAAGGTACGCCAAAGAAACGTAGTGTAAAGCCTTTTTGGCCCTTAACTCCTACCGGGCTTAACTGAACTTTAACTTCTGTCCCCTCCAATACGTTTGAAGTGGTATTTATGCGGCTTCCAGACACAAATTTGCCCTGTTCAACGTTCTATGGGAATAAAATATGTGCCTGTTTTTTTCAGTACCTGCCGTTAAAGGCCGCATGTCTACCGCAAAATGTTACTTTTGCCACCGTTTTCGTTTTTCTATATTAAAAAACACATTTACTCAAACGATGTTTTGTAAAACACCTTTCGCAGTCCTGATTACCATTTTGATCGGCGCGACCACACTTACTGCCCAAGCGCAGCCCAAATACGGCCACATGAACCTCGGCAATCTGCTGGAATTGTTGCCAGATACCAAAAAGGCCAATGATGCCATGAAAATGTACACGGATTCACTTTCTGTAAAAGACTCTGTGATGACCAGTGCATTTCAATTAGCATACGCAGCCCTGGAAAAAGATTACAACGCCGGTATTCTGACACCGGTACAAGCCCAGACACGCCAGGAAGAATTAAAAAAACAGCAGGCGGTCATTCAGAAGTTTGAAGAGGACGCCCAACAACTGGCTGCCGCCAAACGCGAACAACTTCTGACGCCCATCCTCGGCAAAGTGGAAGCGGCTATCAAGGATGTCGCCAAGGAAAAAGGTTACCTGATGATTTTTGATACCAGCGCCGGCGTAACCCTTTTTGCCGCCGAAGCCGACGATGTGACGGCTTTGGTGAAGCAGAAACTAGGGCTTTAACAGAGGTAAGAGGTGAGAAGTAAGAGGTGAGAACACCGCAACTTCTCCGCTTTTCCTGCATATTTCTAAAAGAGATATGCAGGATTTTTTTTGCCCGGAAGACGACTTCGTTGTTTGCAGGAAGGGCTTCCAAAAGATATAGTCAAATGTTTGAAAACCTGGCCGAAGAATACCAAATAAAGTTTTGGTTGGGTGCTAAATTTGACAACTTTCAAAAAGTTGTCAAATTTTCACATTGCATTTGGCAACCATAATTTGGCGCAAAAAAACATTTTTTTTCGCTTTAGACTTTTAAGACAATCCCCAAGCATCGCATGATGCCAAGCGACCATTTGAAATGCCCTCCCTGCGGATGCCGGCGACACCTGTCGCAGCGTAGCGAAATATTTGTTACGGGTTGAGCGGACTTTATTAGTTTTGCGCTTCCTTTTAACACTGATTATCATTTAATACTGGAGAATGACTTCCTTTAAAACATTAAATAACCTTACAGGCTGGTTCACATTCATCATCGCGGCGCTGGTATTGGGTGCTGCCGCTGAACCCACGGGCAGCCTTTGGGACTGTGGCGAATTTATTTCAGGCGCTTATAAATTGCAGGTAGTGCACCCGCCGGGCGCGCCCATTTTCCTCTTGGTAGGCCGACTTTTCGCGTGGGTGGGATCTCTTGTATCGAGCGATCCTGCTTCCATTGCCTATTCAGTCAACCTGCTTTCTGCCACTTGTACGGCATTTGCGGCCATGTTTGTTTGCTGGAGCACGACGATTCTCGGCAGGCTCATTATGGTAGGCCGCGCGAACAACCCCGTTGGGGGTGAGGCTATCGCTATCCTGGCCGCCGGCCTGGTAGCCGGTCTTTCGACTGCGTTCACTTCTTCCATCTGGTTTTCAGCCGTGGAAGGCGAGGTGTACGCCATGTCCACTTTTTTTACCTGCATGACCCTCTGGGCAACCCTGAAGTGGTACAACCTGCCCGATACGCCGGAGGCTGACCGCTGGCTGGTGTTTGCGTTTTACTCGACGGCGCTTTCCATTGGCGTTCACTTGCTCAGTTTGCTGACATTCCCAGCACTGGCGATGTTGTATTATTTCAAAAAAAATGCGAAGCCGACTATCAAGGGTACCCTGATTGCAGCATCTATAGGTGTCGTATTTATCGTTGCCATCCAAAAAGTGGTGATCGCCGGTATCCCGAACCTCTGGTCCGGTTTTGACAAATTTATGGTCAACAGCCTGGGTATGCCCTTCTTCTCGGGCATTATTCCGGTGATGCTGCTTTTCGGCGGCGCTATCTGGTACGGCCTTAACCGGGCGCACCGAACCGGCAATGGTTTGTTGCAACGTATTGTTGTCGCCATGTCGGTGGTGGTGATCGCCTATATGTCGTACGGCATGGTAATCATCCGTGCCAGCGCCAATCCGCCGATCAACATGAATGATCCTTCGGATCCGATGCGCCTGCTGCCCTACCTCAACCGCGAGCAATACGGTGAGCGCCCCCTGTTGCGCGGCCCGCACTTCGACGCCCGCCCGAGCGGTATGGAATCGGAAGAGCGCTACGGCCGTGTAGGCGACCGCTACGAAGTGGTAGATGAAAAACTCGACTACACGTACCCATCCGGATCACAGGCCCTGTTCCCGCGTATGGGCGACTACTCGCAGGGGCGCCCGGCGCTGTACCGGCGCTGGATCGACAAACCTTCCGGTGAACCGACTTTCGGCGATAACATTGAATTTTTCTGGAAATACCAGCTCGGCTGGATGTACTGGCGATACTTTATGTGGAACTTCTCCGGTCGGCAGAACGGAGAACAGGGTTATTACGCCTGGGACGTCACCTCCGGTAACTGGCTCAGCGGCATTGATTTTATTGACAATGCACGCCTCGGCGACCAATCGCAACTACCTGATTTTCAGAGAAATGACCAGGCCAGGAACAAATATTACATGATTCCGTTCCTGCTCGGACTGCTGGGTATGTTTTTCCATTATCAACGCCGTCCGCGCGATTTTGCGGCCATTCTCTCGCTGTTTATCATCACTGGTATCGGTATTATCGTGTATTCCAACCAGCCTCCGAATGAGCCGCGCGAACGCGACTACGTTCTGGCAGGTTCGTTTTTTACCTATACGATCTGGATTGGCCTGAGTGTGCTGGCTTTGTACGATTTGTTTTCCAAACGACTCAAACTGGCCGCTGCTGCAGCGCCGGTTGCAGCGCTTATCGGATTGGCGTCGCCTTTGCTGATGGTTACCCAAAACTGGGACGATCACAGTCGTTCCAAGCACTATGCCAGTCGCGACTACGCCAGCAACTTCCTCAATTCCTGCGCGCCCAATTCCATTATTTTTACCTACGGCGACAATGACACTTACCCGCTCTGGTATTGCCAGGAGGTGGAAGGTATTCGCACGGATGTACGGGTAGTCAACCTTTCGCTGATCGCCGTGGACTGGTATATCGACCAGCTCCGCCGCGCCGTCAACAACTCTCCGGCTTTAGAAATGACCATTCCACGCGAAAAACTGCGCGGATTCAAACGGATTCAAACCCCGTATTACGCGCCGGGTGGCGGCAGGGAAATGACCATTCAACAGGTAATGAAATTCCTTGCCGAAGACCATAAACTGCCTTCGCAGGGCGGTCGCGACTTCGATACCTACCTGCCTACCAATAAAATTTCCATCCCCGTCAACAAACAGGAAGCCATTGCCAATAAAATCATCATGGCCGGCGATTCGTCCATTGTCGACACCATGCGCTTCCGGTTGGATGTGGATGACAAAAACCAGTTCCTCATCAAGGATGAACTGGCCATCATGGACATCGTCGCTTCCAATATCTGGAAACGCCCGATCTACTGGGCTGTCACTTGCCGGGAAGATAAATTGCTGGGTCTGCAAAACTACCTGCAACTCGAAGGATTGAGTCTGCGCCTGGTGCCCAAAATCGGCGTCGGCGCCAACGAGGCGTATGGTATTATCGGTAGCGGCGGCGTAGATACCGAAACGGCCTACGACAATATTATCAACAAATGGAAATGGGGTAATTTTGACAAGGAGCGGCTGCATATCGATCGCTCTTACCTGCCCAGCCTGCAGACCATGCGCGTGACGATGATCCGTTTGGCCCGCCAATTGGTGACGGAAGGCAAAAAAGACAAAGCTATTGCGCTCACAGACAAATACTTTGAGGCGTTTCCGTCTTACAATTTCCAGTACGATCAGTTCTCTGCATTTATGACCGACGTGTATATCCGTTCGGGCGCCAATGATAAGGCTGCTGCACGGATCCGGGATATGGCGGCTTCTATGGAGCAGCAACTGCGTTTTTACAGTTCTCTGTCGCCGACGTTCCAGGCATCGTATCAGCAGGAACAGCAGTTTACAACGAACACCGCACAAAATCTGATCAATATTGCGAACGATCTGAAAGACGACGGCCTGAAAAATGAACTGAATCAGCTGTTGGGTAAATACCTGCCATCATCTTCCGGTTTGCCCAGCTTGCCTGGTTTGCAAAACTAAGATTATGGGACGTATCCTTGCGCTTGACTTCGGCTTAAAACGCACCGGAATCGCCGTTACGGATCCGCTGAAAATTATCGCCGGCGGACTCACAACGGTACCTACAGCGGAAGTCATGGCTTTTTTGGAAAAATATTGTTCGGAAGAAGAGGTGGAGTGTTTTGTGCTGGGGCTACCGCTGCACCCGGATGGAAATCCGGCGCAAATTGCGGGACAAGCGGACCTTTTTGCAGAACAGCTGCGCAAAAAATTCCCCGAGCACCCGGTGTTTCGCCAGGACGAGCGCTACACATCCAACGATGCCAAACGCATCATCCTGCAAAGCGGCGCCAAAAAACAAAAACGCCGGGATAAAGCGCTGGTGGACAAAGTAGCCGCCGCGCTGATTCTGGAACAATATATGGAAGCAAACTTTTGGTAATGTTGTCCGTTATCGGTTATCTGTTATCCGTTATCGGGTTTCAGACCGAGAAGATGAGAAAGGCTCCCTCGATTTCCCTATGCCGAGCCGGATAACGGATAACTAAATAACAGATAACTTTAATTAATGATTTTGCCAATTTACGCCTACGGGCAACCGGTTCTGAAGAAAATTGCCGCCCCGATCACTCCTGAATACCCCGGACTGGACGCTTTGCTCGCCAATATGTGGGAAACCATGTACCAGGCCGACGGTGTAGGCCTTGCTGCGCCGCAGGTAGGCCTGGGCATCCGGCTGTTCGTGATCGATACCTTACAATTGGAGCGGAAGACAACGGAAAAAAGCGAGACGGACAAAGGATTCAAAAAGGTATTTATCAATGCCGAAATGCTGGAAGAAAACGGCGACCCATGGGCTTATGAAGAAGGTTGCCTGAGCATCCCACGCATTCGCGGCGACGTGGAACGACCCGAAACAATCCGTATTCGCTACCAAAACGAACGTTTTGAGACCTTTGAAGAGACTTTTAGCGGTATCGATGCCCGGGTAATTCAACATGAATACGACCATATTCAGGGCGTCCTTTTTACAGAACGCCTCAAACCGCTAAAAAGAAGGCTGATCCAGCGAAAAATGGAAGACATCCGCACGGGTAAAATCAGTACGGATTACCGGATGCGGTTTTTTAATGTAAGGTAAATGATGAATGATGAATGATGAATTTATTCTTAATTTCTTGAAAATTCTTTTAAGAAATTGATTTTCAATAAATTATTTTTTTCATCATTCATCATTCATCATTCATCATTCATCATTCATCATTCATCATTCATCATTCATCATTCATCATTCATCAT
>JAYSZC010000983.1:0-2739 GCA_043738235.1 Lewinellaceae bacterium
CACCGGGCCGCGACTGAATTCCGGGCAACGACGCGTATTTATGAACGCGTGTGGTATGGGAACCAGCCGCTCGATGCAAAGGCTTTTCAAGAACTGGAACCCGAATTTAAAAACCTCCTCACCCGCATCTAATACCTCTCACCTCTCACCTCTCACCTCTCACCTCTCACCTCTCACCTCTCACTTCTCACTTCTATTTTGCCCGGCATCTACCTCCATATTCCCTTCTGCAAACAGGCTTGTCATTACTGTAACTTCCATTTTTCCACATCCCTGCGGCAAAAAGATGCGATGGTCACAGCGATCCTGACAGAGTTGGAATTGCGGCGGGATTACCTGCAAAATACAACAATCGGTTCCGTTTATTTCGGCGGAGGCACACCTTCTTTATTGGATACCAAAGACCTGGAGCGCATTTTTGAAACTATCCATCGCCTGTACCAAGTGGAGGCCGGGGCAGAAATAACCCTGGAGGCCAATCCCGACGACCTTTCGCGCGAAAAATTGCGCGAGCTGCGTCAATACACACCTGTCAACCGCCTGAGTATCGGAATACAGTCGTTCAGCGACGATGATTTGCGCTGGATGAACCGCGCGCACCATGCGCAGCACGCCCGTCAATGCCTCGACGACGCCCTGCATGCGGAGTTCCATGATTTGACCATCGACCTCATTTACGGCGCGCCGACAACATCCGATGCGCAGTGGCAGGAAAACCTCGCCATCGCTTTTGAATATGGCATTCCCCATCTTTCCTGTTATTGCCTGACCGTGGAAGAGGGCACGGCCCTCGGAACCTTCGTACGCCGCGGGCAGCAGCCTCCGGTAGATGAAGAAAAGGCAGCGCGGCAGCTGGAATACCTGATGCTGGCCACGGAAGCGCAGGGCTTCGACCACTACGAAATCTCCAATTTTGCCCGACCCGGCCACTATGCCCGCCACAACAGCAGCTACTGGCGCGGCGAACATTACCTCGGCGTGGGACCTTCGGCGCATTCTTTCGACGGCGTGTCGCGACAATGGAACGTTGCCAACAATGCGCTGTATATCAAAGACTTAAATGATAATAAAGTACCTTCCGAGCGCGAAGTATTAACGCCCACCCAACGATTTAACGAGTACATCATGACGGCCCTTCGAACCACCTGGGGGGTAGAGCCGGAAAAATTGGCGGCTATTGACCACACTTATGCCGGATATTTTGAACAGGCCGTACAAGCTTATATTTCAGCTGGAACCGTTGAACAACACGGCGCTGTTTACCGGCTTACCCGCGCCGGGAAACTGCTGGCCGACCGGGTAGCGATGGAATTGTTTCTTGAAAAAGAGTAGCCGTTGCTGCCAAAAACAGTGAACGATATTGTCTCCCCGATCCTGGGATACATTACTGGCAATCCGGACTTTTCTTTTGTAATGATCGGCAATATCAAAGCGGGGAACTTTATCAATGCCTTGCTCAATTTTGTGATGGTCGGTGTCGTGCTGTTTTTTTTGGTCAAAGCAGCGGGAAAGAAAACGGACGATATTAAATAGATTTTTGGGATTTTTTTGGAACACGGATTTGAAGGGATTGGACACGGATTTTTTCCAATACTCTGCGAGGGAAAAACCCGTGTCCAATCCCTTCAATCCGTGTTCGATCTACCCCCCGCCCATTTTAATCACCATCCCCACCGTCATCCTAAAAATACGACTCGTATTGCGCCCGCCCAGGATATACCCGCTGCTGAGATAAAACCCGTTCCGGCCCTTTTCCGAATAAAAGGCCGTGCCACCTATTTGTGTGTACGAAACGCCATAAGCCTGCGGTAAATCCACCACATTTACCACATAATCGGCGCCGCCGGAGGTAAACTGGCGCTCCACCCAGGCGTCCAGGTAGTAGTGTTTTGTGGGAAGTCCAACCTTAAAAAGGATCGTACTAAAATCCTGCGGTTTGGTGGGCTGGTAGTTGGGCCGTACCCGGCGGATCACTGCAATATCATCTTCCTGTAAATCATCCAGGCGCCAGTTGTATCCGCCGCTGAGGTTGAAAAAGATTCCCAGCGGCGTTTCCCATTGTACAATCAAACGGGCCGGAACGACAACGGCTTTTTGCCCCAAAGCGCCGGTGGCCGTGGGTTCGTAGTCGGACAGCGGAAAACTGGCGCCGGTGGCAAACAGCACACCCAGGCGGCCCATTTTGCCCAATTCTTCATAAAAAGGGCGGTATTTTACATACACCCCGCCGTCCTGCAGGCCGCTCTGGTTTTCCGTAAAAGCAACGGAGGCAGTAGCCACGAGGTCGAATTTTTCACTCACGCCGTATTCGCCGAACAGGCTGAGCAGGCTGCCGCGATAGGGCGTATCGAACGTTTGGTTGTTGGCGCCGTCGAATTTCCGGGCGGAATTAAAAGAAAATGAAGGCGCCAGGTCGAGCACCCCTTTGCCTTTCAGGTAGCCGTCGAGCGGGCCTTGGGCGGAAGCGCCAAAAGGAACAAACAGGAAAAAAATCAGCGCTTGTCGGAGCATACGTAGTTATCCGTTATCAGTTATTGGTTATCTGTGTTGGTAATCAAGTGTTTGCAAAGAAGTTGCTTTTACTGATTTGCACACCTACTTAGTTTGTATAAATCCATACTACTGGACATTTTCGTGGAACGAGGGGTTCGCCTAAAACAACCGCTGAGCCCCTTTGCCCATAGAAGATGCTGCCGTGCCATATTAAAAGCACAGGTCTTAACAGCAGTCGATGTAAGC
>JAYSZC010000984.1:0-6902 GCA_043738235.1 Lewinellaceae bacterium
ATTTCTTCCATGGCAGATTATATTTTAAACGACCATTCCAATGGTCTTCCTCATTCTGATGATTTGGGAGACATGCACGTCGCAACAGCCGCCGATACGCCCATGCGAAAACAGGCGTTTGATGTTCCCGATGAAGAGAAAATCCTGCGTATTTCAGAGCATTTCGGTCAGATCATGGACATCCTCGGACTCGACCTGAAAGACGACAGCCTGAGCGGAACCCCGCGCCGGGTGGCTAAAATGTATGTCAATGAAATTTTTCGCGGACTCAATCCGGTGAACAAACCCGCCATCACCACCTTTGAAAACAAATACCATTACCGCCGCCTGGTGATCGAGCGCAACATTCCCTTACAAAGCACCTGCGAACACCATTTTCAGCCCATCTTCGGCGTGGCGCACGTAGCGTACATCCCCAACGGACGCGTGATCGGCCTTTCCAAATTGAATCGGGTGGTCGATTATTTTGCCCGCAGGCCACAGGTGCAGGAACGTTTGGTGATACAAATAGCGGAAGAACTCAAACGCGTGCTGCACACAGAAGATGTGGCCGTTTACATAGATGCCCGCCACATGTGCGTACAGGCAAGGGGTGTGGAACACCACGGCGCCAGTACGATTACCGCAGAGTATGACGGCAAATTCCTGAATGAGGCAACACGTTACGAGTTTATTCAGGCGATACAGACTAGGATGCCCGACTGAAGATATAAAAGCACACGGATTGGACGGATGGGACACGGATTTTTTCCCTCCGGGGTTGTGTCAAAAGGCTAAAGCGAAAAAAAATGTTTTTTCGCGCCAAATTATAGTTGCCAAATGCAATGTGAAAATTTGACAACTTTTTGAAAGTTGTCAAATTTAGCACCCGACCAAAACTTTATTTGGTATTATTTGGCCAGGTTTTCAAACATTTGACTTTTGACACAATCCCCGAGGGAAAAAATCCGTGTCCCATCCGTCCAATCCATGTGCCATAAAATCTCAAAATCCGTGTGCCTTTTTATCAAAAAAATCAGTTAGAGCGCACCGCACTCCGGTAACGGCGGCCCACTTCCTCCCAGTTCACCGTATTCCACCAGGAAGTGATATAGTCCGGGCGGCGGTTCTGATAGTTCAGGTAATACGCGTGTTCCCATACATCCAGACCCAGAACAGGCAGCCCTTTTTTATCCGCAACGTCCATCAACGGATTATCCTGATTCGGGGTGGACGTGATAAACAGGTTGTCGTCGGCATCCACACACAGCCAAGCCCAGCCGGATCCGAAACGGGTGGTAGCCGCCTGCGCAAACTGTTTTTTCATCTCGTCAAAAGAGCCGAAATTTTTATCGATTTTAGAGGCCAGATCGCCGCTCGGGTTACCGCCTGCATTAGGCGCCATGATTTCCCAGAACATGGAGTGATTCCAGTGACCCCCGCCGTTGTTGCGCACGGCAGGCGGCAATTTTGAAATATTAGCCAGCAATTCTTCGATGCTTTTTCCCTCGTGTTCAGTGCCTTGGATAGCGGCATTGAGATTATTGACATAAGCAGCGTGGTGCTTGTCGTGGTGTATTTCCATCGTCCGCGCATCAATATGCGGTTCCAGCGCAGCGAATTCGTAAGGAAGGTTTGGAAGTGTAAATGCCATGTCTTTATATTGTTTAAATGGTCTTGAAATATGCACAATCAAGGGTAGAACAGGGTCAAAAGTAAGAAGTTCAAGCAAAGCGCGTATTTAGCCGCAGACAAAAAAATAGGCGCTCGCCGTTCTGTCGAACAACGAGCGCCTGGCTTTGACATAGTATGGAAATTTATTTCCAACTTGATTTGCTGCAAAACAACGAAAATCAAATCGGTTCTTATGTGGATTAAACAAGGGGGGTGGATAACGGCTAATCTTTATCGGCCGCAAGAGATTGAAAGTGGGAATCATACCATCGTTCCGAAGAACAAACAGACAGTTTCGTAGTCGATGGCTGATCGGAGAAAAATTGAGTGGGATCTCAACTTGGGGGGAAGGCGCTTGCAAAAGACTGGGGACATGCAAAATGCACAAAAACCGGTTTTTGCAATGATGTGCAAAGGTATCTGTGAAATCAGGGTTTTTCTATCCGTATAAAACCTGTATTTTCTATCAGGGTTTTCCCTGATGTTCCAAAGGGATAGTAACCAGTGTGCTGGTTCCCTTGCCCGGAGCGGTCTGGATATTCAGTTCGCCCCGCAGGAACTGAATCCGGTTTGCAATGTTTCCGGTACCCATCCCTTTTTGTACGGTTTGAGGGTTGAAACCCACACCGTCATCTTCAACTAATAAGGCGAGCTGGCCCTCCGTCCGGGTAATTTGTACCAATATTTCTTTGGATTCCGCGTGTTTGAGGCTGTTTTGCAGCAGTTCCTGTACAATGCGGTAACAATTTAATGCGATGGTTTGATCCAGGTCGCTGCAATCGCCAAAGTGCTCGAATGTAATATTCGGCGCGCTTTCGCCATATACCCGGCCTGTCAAATCCTGCACGGCTTTAGTCAGTCCAAACTCGATTAACGCGCCGGGTTGCATATTGCGGGCAATATTCCGGGTTTCGGAAACCGTGTCGTCGAGCAGGTTTTTTACTTTGTTTAAATCGGCATTATCAGCAAGGTGTGTGCTTTTTGACAACAGGCTTTCCACCTGTATTCTGGTGGCTGCCAGCATACCACCGACGCTGTCGTGCAGGTCTTGTGCAATGCGCCGACGCTCCCCTTCCTGTCCTGCCAGCATGCTGCGCATGGTTTCAATTTGCAGGCTGTCTTCCAACTCGCGGATTTTGCGTTTGTTGAGCTCTTCGTTTTGCATAGCGATCACCTGGTCGGTGTGGAGCCGGTGCCGGTAGTCGCGAATGATAAAAAACATGGCCAGCAATACCGCGCACAAAGCTACCGCAAGCGCTGCCGCAGTGAGTCTGTGGCCCTGTGAGCGGGTTTCAACGGCTTCCTTTTCGCGTTCGAGCGTTTCTATTTCTTTCCGTATTTGCCGGGTATCGAATTGCAGCGCAAGCCGTTGCAGCGCCGTGGCCTTATCCCTGTTGAGCAGCGTATCGCCCAATTCAGCGTACCGGATGGCATAATGGTAAGCGGGAGGCAGGCTGTCGAGTGCTGCGTAAGCCTGGGAAAGGAAGTGGTAAATCTGGTAGCGTTGCGAGGCGTCTGCGCGGGAGGCATTGGCTTCGGCTTTTTTCAGGTAAAAAATCGACGTTTTGTAATTCCGTTCATACAAACAGAACTGACCGATAGCCACGCGCGCCCGATTGGCTAAATATTCATAGTTGCACTTTTCGGCCAGCCGCAAGGCTGTACTGGCGGCATAACGGGCGTTGCCGTATTTTTTCTTTTGAAACAACTGCTCTGCTTCATCCATTAATACCTTGATTTCCAGGACGGTATCTTTCAGGATTTTGTTATTATTTACAAAAGATCTTTTTAACAATAAAGCGCGTTCCGTATCGCCCTGCGCTAAATAAACCCGGTTGAGCCGCGCCATCACGTGGGTCTCCAGGAAGAAATTGCCCGTTGCTTTGAAATAAGCCTGCGCCTCCTGGTGCATTCGCTGCGCTTCGTCGAGTAAGCCCCGGTCGGCGAGCCGGTCAGCCAGGTCCATTCTGACGCGGTGATACGCCAGCGTATCCTTTGCCTGGCCGAAGCGCTCGGCACTTTTGGCTAAGTATTGAAAAGCAGAATCGGTAATACCGGTCTGGGTTTCGTCGTAATGCGCCCAGTGATACCAGGCCATCGCCTGTTTGCGCATATCGCGCTCATCAATACCTGCTTTGAGCAGTCGCTGTATACTATCGAAGGTGAGGTGCTCGTCAAATTCGGATTGCGCCCGGAGACAAAGCGGCAGGCAACACAACAGGAACAATACGCCGCGAAGCAGACAGCGGGCCGACTGTTGGAGGCGATACCATTCGGGGCGAATATTCATACGTATCAGGAATTTGAAGCGCATGCCGTGTTTTTATTTTGGCAATTTTGCCGTTTCCCTAATCTTCCAGCAATTTGAGTTGCAGGGCAGATTTCACCAGGCCCGCGGTATTGCGGGCGCCAAGTTTGGCAAGCAGGGCAGCCCGGTGGCTTTCCACCGTTTTTTCAGAAATAAATAGTTCCGTAGCAATTTCCTGCGTGGTTCTTTCTTCAACGATCAAACGCAAAACTTCTTTTTCCCGCCTGCTTATTTTGGGATTTTCTTTGGCCGTCGAAGCCGTCCGGCTTTGCATCAGTCCGCGCATGACCACATCGGTCACTTCCTGGCAGAAATACGTTTTCCCGGCAACCAAGGTGCGAATGGCGGTGCAGAGTTCCGTTTTGCCAGTGTTTTTTAATAAATACCCCTGTGCGCCCAGACCGAGCATTGCCGTGATATAACTTTCTTCACTGAACATGGACAGTACCAGAATTTTCAAATCGGGTAGTTCTTCCCGCAATACCTTGCAGACCTCCAGTCCCGACTGGTCAGGCAGGTTGATGTCGAGCAATATGACATCCGGTGGATTCAGCCTGACATGTTGCAGGGTCTCGGCAGCCGTGCCGGCCTTGCCGGTTAGCAAAAAGTCAGGCTCTCCTACCAATAAACTTTCCACGCCTTCAGCAAACATGACGTGGTCATCAGCGATAAAAATGCGAATCATACTGCAAAGATGCGCTGTTAATTGTTAATTAAAAAGGCAAAATTGCAAAGAGCAAAAAGCAATGTGCATCAATGAGTTACATTGCTTTTTGCCCTTTGCCCTTTACTTTTGATCAAGTGTTTTTGCCTTTTCACTACGGTCTGCCACTTTTTAAGGTAGCCGCGCCCATCAGGCGGTCGTACCGGACGCCAAAAGGCCGAAAATAAATCAGCACCGTGTACTGATTGCCCGTTTCATACCAGTTGCCTTCAAATCCTTCAGAATCGAGTTGGCCGCTTGCGCGATCGACCAGCATATACTGATAGTTGTAATAACCCTGTTTGAGGAATGCCTCGCAATAATAAGCCTGGGCTTCGGCATTGTATTCCAGTTTGAACTCCGGTTTGAGTTTCCAGTCCGTCAGTTCACCGAATACATAAATATCTTCATCATCCAAAGGCGCATTCCGGCTCACTGAAAACAATACCCTGGCATAATCGCACTGTAACAGAGACTGGTTGTAATGGCGGTTGTCGATCACAAAACGCCCGTCGGCGTCTTCCCGGAATACGGCAGCGCGGTCAAAACGCGATTCGTCGCGCTGAAGCGTCACTTCGTAATAATCATACTTTTCCGTAATGATTTTCACCCGTTCGCCGCGTACGTCGAGGGTGCGCATATCAAAAAAGCGGAACTCCTTGCCTGCCGGAAAAACGATCTGATCCTGGTAATCGTACACGATGTCTTCGCCGCGGGTGATATAGGGTTTCACCGGCCCAATGGCGTTGTCCCAACGGCCATTTTGTAAAACAAAAGCCTTCACGTCGTTTTGCGGGTTGGAAATGCGCTCGCCCTTGGGTTTCACCAGAAAATCAATTTCATGATGGGTATTGTATTTGTCCACCCTGGCTGTTCTGACAAACTGCGCTGCAATGCGCCAGATGGGTTCCACCACCATAAATCGCCGCACCAATACCAATTCATCGTCTTCATCGGCATCAAAAACCTTTAGCAAATAATTGCCCGACTTGCTCCAGCGTATATTGCTGTTGGGCAGCGGAAGCCTGTAATGCGTGTATTGCGTCAGGGTGTTGAAGGAACTTTCCACCAGCGTGATACGGTCTTCCAGAAAACCGTCCATATATTGATTATCAACCAGTTCGGAAGGTTGCCAGTCGCTGTTGCAATGAACGATGGTGTACTTGTAGTCCTTGATTTCGTCGCCGATATGGTCAAAATCAAGTATGAGGGAATTATTGCGGGTAGGCAAATCCACCATCGGCAGCGACAGCGGCGCTCCCGCTAATTGCAGTTGTACCGTTCGGATGTTGTCGTCGAAAACGCTGTTTTCCGTTTCACTTTGAGCAACAAGTAAAACCGGACAAAACAAAACAGCGCAGCAAAACAGTAATATTTTCATAGACCTAAAAGACGCTTAAAACGAGCAGAAGTCTCAAATCTTGTGTGCAGGTTATTTCAAAAAGCAAAATACCAGGCATGCTTTTGCCCTTTGTCTTTTGCTTTTTGCCTTTTCCACTCAGAAACCCTCCGGAAGCGGGGCTTCCAGGCTCATTTCTTCCCCCGTCTTGGGATGTTTAAAATTAAGCCGTTGCGCATGTAGTTTAATCTGGTGTTCCCGCCAGGGTTTTCCACCGTACAACACATCGCCCGCGATCTGGCATCCGATATGCGCCAATTGCGCGCGAATCTGATGAAAACGGCCCGTTTGAGGGTGCAATTCCAGCAGAATGGTTTTGTCTTCCGAGGGCAGGGTGACATAGTCTAATATACAGTGCTGACTATCCCGCAGCTGTTTTTCAGAGATCAGCGCTTTCCGGCCGCTCTCATCTTTCAGCAGCCAGTGTACCAGATGCCCGGATGCCTCGGGCGGGCGTTTTTCTACCACCGCCTGGTACACTTTTTTGACACTGCGCTGTTCAAACTGCAACATCAGCGCAGAAAGCGCCAGTTTTGTTTTGGCAAATACCAGTACACCGCTCGAAGCCCGGTCGAGCCGGTGGACGGCCCGCAGGTAAGGCGTTTCTTTCAGCCGTTTGGAACTGGAGTTTTTTTGCAAATGCTGGGTAAAATACATCAATGCCTCCTGCTCTGCCGAAGGATGCCGCTCTTTCCCGCTCTCGGACGAAAGTCCGCCGGGCTTGTTGATCGCTAACAGGTAATAATCTTCAAAAATAATCTGCACAATGCCGGGTTGAGAATGTTTGATGGTTTGAAGGGGTTTAAGGAGGTTTGATGGTTTGAAAGGTTTGATGGTTT
>JAYSZC010000985.1:0-6892 GCA_043738235.1 Lewinellaceae bacterium
CGCATATTTTTCACGAGTTTCAGAAACGCATCCGGCGAAAGCAGTTCGTCGCCAAGTGCGATTTGCCATTGAAAATCGATCATGCCGGCAAATGACAACAGGCCGGAGACTTTGCCTTTGTTATTCGCACTCAGAGACATGGACGCCGCCGGGCGTAGTAGTTTCTGCAAGGCTTTCGGCAGCAACACCCGGATGCCGAACAGGCGAATGACCGGCAGGGCGTTAAAGAACACATCCACAAACGTCCGGCTGTCGAACCGCAATTTTCCCAGACCTTTGGAGGCGATGAGATCATTTAAGGGCGGAAAAAACGCCGCCACCATACTCAGGTCGCGCAGGGCATCGAGCCGTAGACGGGCGTATTTTTTATCCGAAAAAATCTTGTCCAACGGCGCCGGGGCCTGGAACGGTGTTGTTTTGTCTTCGATACTGACGCCTACTTCAAACAGCCCTTCCTCCTCATACACTTCAAATACCGGCACAAAATCTTTCTCAGCTATAAAAAACCGGTTGAGCCAGAGTTGAATACTTTTGGGGTATTCGCGGTTTTCAAATCGTTCGAAAACGGCAGGTCGGCCCGAAAAAAACCAGCGGGGCAACTCGCCGTCCTGCGCCGATTTCCCTGCAAACACCTGCGCGAAATGGCCGAGAAAAACCGCCATCAAGGCGGCCGCGTAATCGGCCGCAGTGGGTTCACTTTCGGTTTTCCCGTCGGTATACACCAACATTCCGGGCGCCAGCAGTGTGTTTGCCTGCTCGCACAAGGCACGAACATCCGTGTTCAGGAGGGCCGGTACAAAACGCACGAAATAAGCGCTGTCCTTCGTGCGCAGAATTTGCGGTATAAAACCGCCGCGCCGCGCCAGCATTTCCGCCAGCCGGCAGGCCAGTTTCAAAGACCGGAGTTCCGGTGCGCACAATGCCACCTGTGCCTCGGGCAGGGATTGCAGAAACGCCGTCAACCCGGCTATTGAATCGAATTGGCGTACAGGATTACCATGTATATCCAAAAATGAGCAGTCGATAAAATCAGCATGGTCGGCATCCAGGATAAGCCACACGTTTTCGGTAGTCTGTAGGATATGCCGATGCTCGTCAGTCTGTTTCCTATCCAGCCAAATCAGGTTTTTTTCCACCTCTCCGGCAATGTTTTTATATGCCGAGGCAAGCGTTTTTTTGAAATCGCCCTCCGGGAAAAACACTGGTTTTTCGGTCAGCAACCGGAGCAGATCGTCGCGGCAGTCGGAGATCATGGAAAAGTCGAGCGTTGCGAAACGTTCTTCGTCGAAGGAGAAATTCATATTTTCCGCAGTGATCTCCTGTTGCAAACCTGCCAGCCTGGTGATCGGCACAGACTCCCCCGCTTCTTCCGTATAACCGCTTTCCTGCAAGGCTGCCACCAAGTCGAACTGGTGCAGGTCGAATACCACGAAAGGATTTTTGTCTATTTCGTTGGCGATCAAAAACAGCACGGCCGCCATGTGTTTACAGGGCACAGCCCAGTCGGGACAGGAACAGGAACCCTGGAGGTCGTCCCAACGGCGCGGGAAAATGTGGATGTTTTCAGCCAGGCAAGCTTCGTTCAGTTCGGGCGGTAATTCGCGGTTGAGCAATTTGGAGAGGAACAGCGGGTTTTCCGTGACCACACGCAACAGGCGTTCGCGGGTATCCTGGTGGAAGGCCGGTACGGTGATATGGACCCGGTACGGTTTGGGTTGCGAGCCGGTCACTTTGGCGGCTATCGTATTGTCCTGCATTTCCAGGTCGTATGCGAGGCCTTTGTTGGCGTATGTTTTTCCACGCGGCAGGCGGTTGGAGTAGTCGATCTCGCTGAGGGACTGTAGCCATTGTTTGCCCCACCAGGTGGTACCGTACGATTTGCGGGTGGCGCCGGGCGCGGCTTTTGGGGCGCGGCGGTTTTCGTAATGATAGTACATGTCCATAATAGGTTTAACGAGTGATGACCAAATTGCAGCATAAAACCATGCAACCTCACTTTCTTTTCGGGCAAAAATAAGACATTCAACTTAATACTGCTTCCCGCCCAAAGGGTATATTTACCACAGATTACACAGATTGTGCTCCAGTGAAAAAAACAATCTGTGTAAATCTGTGTAATCTGTGGTGGTACATTAATTCGTACAAATCTTTTGCCTTGCCTGGTGTTTTGAGCGTATTTAAACCATGTTTTTGTATTTGCAGGATTGCACATGGTAACGTATGTTTGTGGTAAATCAAATAACCTTCCTGCACAGATGAAACTTTCTTTTTCCCAGCGCCTGCTCGTAGGCACATTCAAAGGGGTGAACAGCGTGATCGCCTGGCACCGCCTCCCCAAATGGATCGGCACCCTCAACCTGGTGGCTTTCAGGCATGAATTGCGGGCCAAAAACTTGACCGACCTTACCCTTCTCACGATCATCAGGGCGACCGGAAAACCTGTCCTTTCCACGATACCAGGTACTATTCGGTACGAAACTCGGATGGCAAATTCAACGACATCGAAAAGCCGCTTATGGGCTGTACTGGTATGCGCATGGGCCGGAATGTGCCGCGCGAGTATACCGCAGCCCCAACCATAGAAGAACTGCTGACGCCCGATCCGCGGTTGATCAGCGAAAAACTCATGACACGCCGGGAATTCAAGCCGGCTACCATCGTCAACCTGCTCGCTGCTGCCTGGATACAGTTTATGGTACACGACTGGTTTGGACACTTCGACAGCGAAGAGCACATCGAAATCCCGCTGGCTGCGGACGATCCGTGGTCGGAGGATAAAATGATCGTTCACCGCACGCTGCCTGACACCCCGCTGAACGAAATCGACCGAAAATTCCCCACTTACCGCAATAAAAATACCCATTGGTGGGATGGCTCCCAAATATACGGCTCCACTGAATCCCAAACCCAGGCCTTGCGTGGCATAGCCGTGAACGGTAAATTATGGGTGGAAGACGACGAAGTCGGCCACTTTCTTCCACGTGACAACCGGGGTATCCCGATCACCGGTTTTAGCGACAACTGGTGGACCGGCCTGGAATTGCTGCACACCCTTTTCGCCCTCGAACACAATGCCATCTGCGACGAATTGTGCAGCCAGTTCCCCGACTGGACCAGCGACCAGATTTTCGACACGGCACGCCTGGTGAATTGCGCCCTGATGGCCAAAATACACACCGTCGAATGGACGCCGGCTATCCTGCCGCATCCGACCCTTCAAATCGGCATGAACGCCAACTGGTGGGGATTGATGGGTGAAAAACGGCTGAAAATGTGGGGCCGTATTTCTAAAAGTGAGGCCCTTAGCGGGATCCCCGGCTCCGAAACGGACCACCATGATGTGCCGTTCTCACTGACCGAGGAGTTTGTTTCTGTGTACCGACTGCATCCTTTGTTGCCCGATAATATCGCTTTCTACGATGTTCAAACCGGAGCATACCAATATACGCTCGATATGAAAGATGTGATCTTCGAGCATGCCCGCAAACCGATGGAACAGGGGCTTACGTTCACGGATATTTTCTATTCCTTCGGCATCAGCTATCCGGGCGCTATCACCATCCACAACTTCCCCAATTTTATGCGCGATCTGCGTACACCCGACGGCAAGCACCTCGATCTGGCTGCAGTCGATATTCTGCGCGACCGCGAACGGGGCGTGCCTCGTTACAACCAGTTTCGCTGGCTGCTGCACATGAGGGCCGCCAAAAATTTTGAAGCCCTGACCGGCGGCAACAAGGAACTGGCCCGCGAGGTGAGCGAGATATACGGCGGCGATATTGAAAAAGTGGACCTGCTGGTGGGCTGTCTTTGCGAACCGCTGCCTAAAGGTTTCGGGTTCAGCGATACCGCTTTCCGCGTGTTTATCCTGATGGCTTCCCGCCGCCTGAAAAGCGATCGTTTTCTGTCTTCGGATTTTAAACCGGAAACATACACCAAACCGGGCATGAACTGGGTGCAAAATACCACTATGAAAGACATCCTGATCCGCCATTTCCCGGAACTGCGCGCTCCTTTGCGCAATGTGAAAAATGCGTTTGCGCCCTGGGAAAAGGTTGGTGGGTGATCTTGAAAATTTGAAACCGCCCTGGCCCGCCTACAAGATAGTATCCGGGCATTCGAGACCTGGCAAGGCGCCTTACAGCCGCATTTTGCCTACGGTAGGCTGACGAAAAGCCAGTACGAACGGGCCACTGCCATGCATATCGCCAACCATTTGGCGGCCATGGAGTATTGATTTTTGGGAGGGTGCGAAGGCAAAAATCTATGGTCGCTGCAATCAATATCGCGTATCGCGATATGCGATATAATTTTCCAAATACTTGATTTCCAAATTAAGAACAATTTTTTAATGATATACCTTTATAAATATTTTACTATTTAAAGATACATACTTACTTTTGTATGAATTTTTAAAGAAATTTCTTTATGAAAATCGAACAAAAGCGCCTCCTTATCACACAACTCGATAAAAAAATAGCCCATTTCATCGAGGCTAAAAACCAGCCCCAACCAGGTGAAGGGTGGATTTATTCCATCAGAACGGCCTTGGGAATGTCGCTAAAGCAATTAGGCAGACGATTAAAAATGACACCGCAGGGCATCAAAGATATTGAGCGGCGAGAGAAAGACGGTTCACTCACTTTGCAAAGACTGCGGGAAGTTGCTGCTGCATTGGATATGCAACTCGTGTATGGGCTGGTTCCGAAGGAACAAACGCTCGATAAAATGATAGAAAAAAGAGCCAGGGAACTGGCCCGGGAAATTGTCTTAAAAACATCTCATACCATGCACCTGGAAAATCAGGGATTGGATGAAAAGTCAATTCATGAAGCCATCGACAGCCGGGCAAAAAAAATCAAAAACGAAATGCCTAAGGGCTTATGGAACTGAATCTAAAATATGAGGAGGGCCAAACTCCTATCGACGAAGATGAAAAAAGAGGGCTAAAAATTAAGTCTATTTCAACGATGAGCGATTTGGACGCGTTTGAACAGCAGAACATTGAGGATGCCATGCAATGGGTACATGGCCGCTCATTTAAGTCCGATCAAGTTGTAGATATCGACTTCATCTTAAAAGTCCATCAGCGCATGTTCAAAAACGTATGGAAATGGGCGGGTGAATTCAGGCAGTCTGACAAAAACATTGGTGTTCCCTATTATGAAATCAGGCAGCATCTCCGAACCCTCGTGGATGATTGTAAATTCTGGATTGAGCACGAAACATACACTCCTGAAGAAATTGCCATTCGCTTTAAGCACCGTCTTGTCTCGATCCATCTTTTCGCTAATGGAAATGGCAGACATTCAAGGCTTATGGGTGATATTCTCCTTAAAGCGCTCGACAGTGAACAATCATTCACCTGGGGCGGAAAATCTTTTAGGCAGGGAGATGATAGAGTTGCCTATATCGGGGCATTACGAAAAGCGGATGCTGGAAATATGGAGCCGTTGATTAAATTTTCCAAGGAATAAAAGAAAAGGTCGCCAAAATGGCAACCTCTCTTTTTGTCGGGACGACAGGATTTGAACCTGCGACCACATGCCCCCAGGCATAAAACAGCTTGCAAAATAACAACATAAGTGTATGATTATCATATAGTTAAAGATTTGACAATTTTTAATTTTTATGAATTTTCTGCACCATGTCTGCACCAAAGATCGTTCTGTACAAGAACAAGCAACTCGCGAATGGCGAAAACCCCATCCGTTTGAGGATTTATTTCGGTAAAGAACGCTACATTTCCCTTGGCATGAGTGCCAAACCTTCCGACTGGAATGATAAGTATGGCAGGTTCAACGCGAAGGCTCCGAACTACGAGGCCAGAAACGCCATCCTACGAAATCATCTTGCTCACGCCGAAGAGATAATTTCTCAAATTGTCGGATCGGGCAAACCGTTCTCCATCCACGAATTCAAAGTGAAGTTTCTGGGCAACGACAAAAAAGTGACAGTGTTGGGCTTTCTTGACCAAAGGGTGAAAGAACTGATAAACGAAAAAAGCATTGGCAATAGCAACGTCTATAAGCAACTCAAAGCGGTTCTCACCCATTACAAATCAGGGGAATACCTCTTCACTGATATTGACTATACTTTCCTGAAAGGATTCGAGTCTTTCATGCTGGCCAGGGGTGGCAAAAAATCGAATGTTCACGTTCACATGAGGACGTTGAGGGCTTTGGTCAATGAAGCCATTCGCAGAGAGTTGCTGGATGCAGAAGATTATCCGTTTGCCACACAATTCAACAAAAACAAGTATTCGTTTTCGCACCTGAAAGGTGATTATGACCCAAAGCCTTTGGCGATGGATGACCTGGAAAGGCTGAAAGCATTTCCAATACGGGAATACCCGCATCTCCAAGCCGGGTATGACGTGTTCATTTTTTTGCTTAGAGCCAGAGGGCTCAATTTCGTTGACCTTTGCAACCTTACGAATGACAGTTTAGTTGCCGGACGCTTGAACTACATCAGGCAGAAAACCGGAAAATCATATACTATCAAGATCACTCCTGAAATGACGGAAATAATAGATAAGTATAAGGGAGAGACCTACCTTTTCCCCGTCATGGAAAATGCGCCTGTCAGAGCAACTGCCAGGTATCACCATGTCAGGAATGCTTTACGGTTGTTCAACAAACAGTTGAAAGAAATATCTAAGATCATGGGATTGAAAAAGAAAATGACCTCATACACGGCTAGGTACTCTTACACAAACGTTTTGGTTCAGAATAATGTACCGGTGCCACTTATACAACAGGCTTTAGGGCATGCCAGTATCGCCACTACACAGCATTATAGTCGTCTGAAAGTGGTTTTGAAAAGATTTCAGTCAAAAGTAAAATATTAGTGATTTGGAAGAATAGTTTGGGTTCAAAATTTAATTTTGCCT
>JAYSZC010000986.1:0-6883 GCA_043738235.1 Lewinellaceae bacterium
ATCCGTGTTCAATTACTCTACGTCGGAAAAAATCAATTTATCATGCTCAACTTGATTTTATGGAAAAAGATCAGCATCCCGAATCCCTCAGCCCGGAAGAAATTTTTCACCGGATGTTCGACAACGACCCCTTTAGTCAGTGGATGGGTATGGAACTCGTGTCGGTACAGGAAGGTGCCTGCACCCTGAAAATGCGAGTGCGCCGCGAGATGCTCAACGGCTTCGGCGTAGCGCATGGCGGCATTACATTTTCATTGGCCGATAGCGCATTCGCATTTGCCTGCAATTCGCAGGGCCGCCATACCGTATCCATTCATTGTACCATCGAACATATTGCGCCCGTCCGGGAACATGACGAACTGACGGCTGTTGCTACCGAGGAGCATCTGGGCAACCATATTTCCAATTATACTATTGCGGTCACCCGGCAGGACGGATCGCCGGTTGCTTTTTTTCGCGGAGTGGCATATCGGAAGCGGCAGGTGTGGGAGTGATTTTTTACCACATAGTTCACAATAGGTTTTCACATAGGGCACATAAAAACGCCTGTGTGAAAACCTATTGTGAACTATGTGGTAAAAAAACAGCAAAAAAAAACAAGTAATTACAGCCGTTGCCATAATTACCTGTTACACTCTTCCTTTGTATTAACTCTTGAAAACCAACGGCGCTACAGTATAACTTGTTGATTTTCATTATTTATTAACTCAAGCCGCCAACATCTTTTGGCATTCTGCCAGCAGAAATTCCGCTTTAGGGCGGAAGCGGTAAGCCGGATTCGTCTCGGCCAGTTTCCGCTGCAAAAACAACTTCAGTTCCGGAATAGCCTCGGCGTACCGTTTGGAATGGAACATACATTCTCCTTTGCGCAAACGAGCCAGCCAGTGCAAAGGCTGTACAGCCAAAGAACCCTTGATGGCAGCGTCAAAATCCAGAATGGCATTGTCCCAGTCGTTCATAATCATCTTCACTTTCCCGCAACCATAGTATGGCTCGGGATTGTTGGGATTGATGCCGATACTTTTAGAAAAATCGTAGAGGGCATCTTTGAAGTTTTTGAGTTTATAATTCACATAACCCCTGCGTTCGTAGGCCAAGGCGTTGCGTTCAAATTTGGAGATCGCGCTGCTCAATGCTTCGGAAGCCATTTCCATACCGCCCTGTTGCACGAGGTCACGGCCGCGGATGAATTCCACCACAGCCGATTTGTCGCTTTGCGGTTCGATGGTATATTGCGCCAGCACCTGGCCGCTATTGACCCACCAGGCGCCCACATTTCCCGCAAGGGCATATTGGGCGATCTCCCTCAGAAGCGCGGTAGTACTGCGCCAATGTTTTTCCGTACTCATCAGTACCTGTTGCGGCACATCGAGCGTAAATGAATCTGCATGAAAAACGTCTTCCGCTTTCAGCAGCACATCGGCTTTGAAATAACTTTCAACCCTGGTGTTCCAATGGTTCAACACCATATTAAAAGTGCGCTCGGAGCCAAACTCGAGCCTACCCCTGAAAATCAGTTTAAGTGGTGGCACTTGCGTATTATTCATCACAGCTGCTATTTATCGGACAAAAAAATGTTAAATCAATACGGGCATCTGTATACCTGCGTGTGGCCAATGCAGACGATATTCCCTGACTGCGCGTTCATTTGATTCTGGTAAAGACAAAAAGTTTTGTATTCCCATTCGACGCATCATGAAAAGGAGATGCACGGAGTCGAAAGTGAAGACACTGCTTTCATCGAGCTGATCTGCTGAGATCCTCTATTGCACGAAACCACAAAAACATTGATTAGGTACATCTTCAGAAGAAAACCGGGCTATCAAAAAATATCAACCGGTTGAGAAGACGACTTTTCCCACAAGAATTACAAAATTGAAGCTTTTTACCCGGATTTACAAGCTGAACACCTTTCTTTTTAGCAAAAAAACTATTTGTGTTGAAATGTCCCGGCCAATAATATTTCAATATTTTACATGACACAAATTAATTATGGATAAATCTGCGTTTTCCCCAATTCGATCATTTGAATTCTGCATTTTAAATTAGTATTAATTTTTTTAAAAAATTGCTCACTTTTGGCTTTCGTAAAAACCTGTCAGGTGTTTTTACAAATTGTTTTAAGAGTTATTTTTTTACGCGTAAACATTTTGAAAATCAATAAGATATGACTGAAAATCGCCTTTTCGATTACTTGTACGAGCAGCTGCGACAGCATCCGCAGGAAAAAGCATTTGGCCATAAAGTGAATAATCAATGGCAATACCTCTCCACCGCCCGTATTGTGGAACTGGGCAACCAGATGAGCCTTGGGTTGCTTGACCTCGGACTTCAGCCGGGCAATAAAATTGCCACCGTTGTTTATAAAACCTCACCGGAGTGGGTTATCCTGGATTTTGCGATGCTTCAATTGGGCATTCTGCATGTGCCCATGTATCCAACCATCAGTTCCCGTGAATATGAGTACATCCTGAATGAATCGGAAGTCAAATATTGTTTTGTCGGAGACGGCGATTTGTACGATAAAGTACATCAGGCCTGTGAAAAGGTGCCCGGCGTGAAAGAAATTTTTACCTTCTGCGATCACCCGGTAGCCCGGCGTTGGGATGTGTTGCTGACGGAAGGCAACCTGGACGAGGTGAACCGGATCAAGGCCACCGTCCGGCCGGATGACCTCTGTACTCTGATTTATACTTCCGGCACCACGGGCAATCCGAAGGGTGTTATGCTTACACACCGCAATATTGCGTTCAATGTAGAGTCTGTGCACAAGTTAGTACCAATCGTGGCGGGCGACAGGGTGCTGAGTTTCCTGCCTGTGAGTCATGTTTTCGAGCGGGTGGCGATTTATTTTTTCATCCGCTGCGGGGTGAGTGTTTCTTTTACCGGAACCGATAATCTCGGGGGCGAAGCGGGCGATCTGGCAGCCATCAGGCCCCATTTTTTTACAACGGTACCCCGCCTGCTGGAAAAAGTATACGACAAAATTTACGGTAAAGGCCTCGAACTGAAAGGCCTGAAACGCGCACTTTTCTTCTGGGCGCTGAATCTGACAGAGGATTGGGATTTTGACAAAAAATACAGTGGCTGGAAGGCTTTTCAGTGGAAAATCGCGCATAAACTTATTTTTTCCAAATGGCGGGAAGCGCTCGGCGGCTGTATCAAAGGAATTATTACCGCCGCATCTGCCTGCCCGCTCCGAATCATGCGCGTATTCAATGCCGCAGGTATTCCCATCCGGGAGGGTTACGGCCTGACGGAAGCTTCGCCGGGCATCACATTCAGTCGGTACGAACCCCATGCCGCGATGCTCGGCACGGTGGGAGCGGTGCTCGATGGTATCGAGCTGCGCATCGAGGAAAGCCGCGATTACAAACCCGGCGAAGGCGAAATCCTGGCCAGCGGGCCGGGCATTATGGAAGGTTATTTCAAACAACCTGAAAAAACGGCGGAAGTGATCCGTATTATCGAAGGCAAACGCTGGTTGGACACCGGCGACATTGGTACGATCGTGGCAGGCAAAGCCGGATACCGCTTCCTGAAAATTACAGACCGTAAAAAAGAATTGCTAAAAACCAGCCTGGGAAAATACATTGCCCCGTCGCCGATTGAATCCATTTATAAAGAACACCGACTGGTAGAACAGGTAATGGTGGTGGGCGAAAACCTGAAATTTGTATCCGCCCTCATCGTGCCGGCGGTAGAAGGACTCCGGGAATGGTGCCAGAAACACGATGTTGCCTGGAGCACCCTGCCCGACATGATCCGCCATCCCAAAGTGCTGGAACGTTATCAAATGCTGGTGGAACGCATCAACCCGAATTTCAGCCATGCCGAACAGGTAAAAAAATTCGTCCTGCTGCCTTCCACCTGGGAACCGGTCAAAGTAGACGGAACCGAAGCCGAACTTACTCCGACGCTGAAATTGAAACGCCGGGTCATCATGCAGAAATACGGGCATGAAATTGAGAAGATGTATGAATAGAGTTATGAGTTATGAGTTATTGGTGTTTCAGGCTGGAATGGGGATGAATGCATACTTCATTTCCCCATTCCAGCCTGAAACTCACAACTCACCACTCACGATCACAGCCACCTCACCAGCCCGAAATCCTGCCGGTGTACCAGCAATTCGTGTTTGGGAAACAACCTGAATCCATATTCAAACACGCCGGCTGCGGGAGGCACCACGTCACAGGTATAGGTGACCTGCGCGTCGGTTTGCGCACTGACTTCCAGCGGGTACGTGGCAATCAATTCAAGATCTTTTTCGGAATGGCGCTTATAAAATACCACTTCCAGGCCTAGGTCGCCGGCAGCCAGGGTTTGCAGGTGCAGGGTGACGGATGCTTTAAAATGTTCTCCCAAAGGTAAAGAGCGGTTGAACGTATCCGGGGCGTCCAGTTCGATCAGTTCGACAGCATCCCAGGCGCGGCGAATCCGGCTTTTCCACTCGGTCAGTTCCTTTGCAGCGCTGTAATTGTTTTGTTTTATTTTTTTGCTGCGCGCCCACAGTTTGGAATAAAAACGCGCCTCGTAGTCGTCGAGCATACGGCCCATCACAAATTCGGGCGCGATGAGGGCGATGGTATTTTTGATATGGTTCACCCAGCGCTCTGAAATGCCGTTTGCATCCTGATCGTAAAAGGTCGGGATAATGTCGTTTTCCAGAATATTGTAAATAGTTTCGGCATCCAGTTCGTTTTGCAGGCCCATATCCTGGAACGTTTCTTTTTCCGGCAAAGCCCAGCCGGCGCCGGGTTTGTAGCCCTCGCACCACCAGCCGTCGAGTACCGAAAAATTCATCACCCCGTTCATCACGGCTTTCATGCCGCTGGTGCCCGATGCTTCTTTCGGGCGCGTGGGGTTATTCAGCCAGATGTCGACGCCTTGTACCAGGAATTTGGCCATTTCCATGCTGTAATTTTCCAGAAACAGCACTTTGCCACGGAACTGCGGGTTTTTGGTGGTATTGTAAATCAGGCGGATAAACTCCTGGCCTGCCTTATCTGCTGGGTGCGCTTTTCCGGCAAAAATGAAGATCACCGGCTTGTCCGTGCTGTTCACAATTTCCGCCAGGCGTTTTTCATTGGAAAACAACAAAGTGGCGCGCTTATAAGTAGCAAAACGCCGGGCAAAACCAATGACCAGGGCATCTTCCCGGAGCGAATTGATGATTTCAAAGGTGCTGCGCGGGTTTTCTCCCCGGCGGGTAAGGTCTTCCTGCAAGGAATGACGCACCCAGTTGAACAGGCGTTTTTTCAGGCTGCGGCGAATTTCCATGATTTTGGCAGCCGGCACCTGGTGGATTTTTGCCCACAATTTGTGGTTGATCTGATCCGTCAGGATCGTTTTACCCAGTTCTTTCTGGTACAGTTCGAGCCATTCGCGGGCCACCCAGGTAGGGAAATGCACACTATTGGTCACATAACCGATATTGCTTTCGGCATAACTGTAGTCCGGGTTGAGTTCCACAAACATTTTCTGGCTCACTTCGCCGTGCAGGCGGCTGACGCCGTTGATTTCCTGCGAGGTGCGAATGGCTAAATGGCTCACGTTGAAGAGTTCGGAGGCGCTGTCAGGATCCAGACGTCCCAGTGCCACGAGATCGCGCCAGGGAATATCGAGCGCGTAGGTATACTCGTACAGATAGTCGCGCAGCAGGTTTTCCGAAAAAGTATCGTGGCCGGCAGGTACGGGCGTATGCGTGGTAAACAATTGTGTGGATCGTACAATTTCCAGCGACTCCTGGTACGACAATCCCTTGTCTTTCATGTAGTTGCGGATACGTTCCAGACCCAGAAAGGCGGCGTGGCCTTCATTGAGGTGGTAAATATCGGGGCTTAATCCCATTGCTTTGAGCACGCGCAAACCACCGACGCCGAGCAGAATTTCCTGCCGAAGCCGGTTTTCGGAGTCGCCGCCGTACAACTGGTGGGTGATCGAGCGGTCTTCCCAGGTATTGTCGTCGATATCCGTATCGAGCAGGTACAGCGACACGCGGCCTACCGGCAACAGCCAGACTTTGGCCCAAACGGTGCGGCCACCTAAATTGACATGTGTTTTGACCCATTCGCCGCGTTCGTCGCGCACGGGCTGGAGGGGCAGCTGTGTGAATTTGGCGGGTTCCACATGGTGAATTTGTTCGCCATGCATTGTAATGCCCTGCTGGAAATAACCGTAGCGGTACAGCAAACCAACTGCAAACAGGTTGAAATTGCGGTCGCTCACTTCTTTCAGGTAATCGCCCGCCAGCACACCCAGTCCGCCGGAGTACAGGCGCATACTCTGGTGCAGGCCGTATTCCATACAGAAGTAACCAACCTGCGGCGCCGATTTAGCCGGCGCTTTGTCGATATAATCGCGAAATTCTTTGTGGATGCGTTTCATTTTGGACATGAAGTCCGCATTGGCGAGCAATTCCCGCGCTTTTTCGATGCTCAGTTCGTCGAGCAGCGCGACCGGATTGAAATTGAGTGCCTCAAATTGTTTTGCATCGATACTTTTAAACAGGTCGATCGCATCGTGCTGCCAGGACCACCAAAGGTTTTGCGACAGCTGGGCGAGCGGACGAAGTCCTTCCGGCAATGTAGGTTCGATGAAAATGCGCTTCAGTTTAGCGCCGTTCTGGGTAAGATTCCCAACCATGATATATACGAATGAGTTAGTATGCGAATAGTTTGATTTTCAAATGTTTATACTCTTTGTTGTTTTTAAAACGAGCAGGACATGAGCAAGTATCGAGCGCGAAGGTACGGCGTTTCCCTGAACTTCGTGTAATACAAACACGGTGCGGGCAGATATTCTGCGTTTGCTTTGGCCTTGTCCCCCTTTTATGGGATTGTGCAGGGTTCAAATCAGCCCAACCTTTACCAAGAATCCC
>JAYSZC010000987.1:0-2730 GCA_043738235.1 Lewinellaceae bacterium
CAACGACCTCAATGCCTTCGATTATCTGCTCAACCTCGATGGCCTGGATTTTACAGTGATGCCACTGGATGCCGCCCGACCCTTGCAGTTTCAGCGGGAGGAAACCTATAATATGCTGGATGAAAACAAAGCCATCGAGCGACTCCTGGAAAACCGCTGGCGGGAGCAAAACCCGCAGGACGCCACACGCATCATGTGGGACCTGGCATTGGTAGAGGCTTATCTGAAACCGGAATTAGCGAAAATAAAAACAGCGAAAACTCCGCCTGAAAACAAGCGCCGCAAGATCAGGGTTTATGTAAAAATTGACGAAAAGACACTGGCAGCAGATTTTTGGGAGGTACTTAAAAAACCCTGAAATCCTATCAACTTTTCCTTTTTGAAAACAGCAATCAACCTGATGATTGATGAAGGTCATTTTATTTCCACCCTTGATACGCAGATTTTTGAACACAATAAGAAGTCAAAAATCAAAGAAACATGTCAGGAAAACTGGATTATAACAAACTTATTTCGCTCGGTGCAGTGGTGGCGCTAATAGGTTACATCATGTCAGGCCCGGTTGCATTCCTTGTTCCGGGTGCAATACCAGACGGGCAAAGAGATGGGCATCGCCGAAACGGTGACTTTTTTCAACGATATGTGCTGTATGGCGCCGGCCACCTTGATCGACAAAAGAATTCAGTGGCTGGAAGTGGACGGAAACAAGGTAAAAGCAGCGTTTACGAACAATAATATCACGATTACTGCCGATTTGTACTTTAATGACGCCGGCGAATTAATCAATTTTACTTCAAATGACCGCTATGCCGCCGGCGATGATAATACTTCGCGGCAATTGCCCTGGGCGACGCCCTTGAAAGATTACAAAGAACTGAACGGACGCAGTTTGGCAGGTTATGCTGAAACAATTTACACGTACCCGGAAGGCGATTTATGTTACGGGCAATTTCGCCTGACCCATGTGGAATACAATTGTAAACAATTTAAACCGTACAAATAATGGAAAACACAAACAATGAATCATTCACCGCCCACGGTGAAAACCTGCTCAAAAAGGTAAAAGAACTGATTGAAGAAGGCAACGTCCGGAAAATCAGCATCCACGACAAAGACGGAAAAGAAATCATGTCATTCCCCTTGACTTTTGGCGTCGTAGGCGCTGTTATTGCGCCGGTACTCGCCGCTATTGGCGCACTGGCCGCTTTAATTGGCGACTGCACCATAAGTGTTGAAAGGGAGCCGGTGGAAGAATAACTTCGGGTTTTTTCCCTCGTAGAGTAATGGCAACGCGGATTTAACGGATTAGGCGGATGAACGCGGATTTTACCGCTTTAGAGTTGACACGATTTTTTCTAAAGGTGTACATTATTTGATCCTTGTCAACTCTAAAGCGGGAAAATCCGCGTTCATCCGCCTAATCCGTTAAATCCGCGTTGCCATTACTCTACGAGGGAAAAAATCCGTGTCCCATCCTTTAAATCCGTGTTCCATCACGCTACGAAGGAGCAAAAACACTTTTTCGCAAGAGAATCAAAATAACTCCTGCCACGAAAATCGTTGTAAAAATAGTTTTGTTATGCCTGGCGAGCCAGTTGGGCAGGAAAATGTCAAAGTTGTCTTTGTCAGAGTCAGAGTATTTCCTGGCAATAACCGTGAGCGGACAGGCCCATTTAAACATCAGCAAGACAAGTCCTTCACCTACGATCATAGCAATAGCAATCCAGGTGTAGGCAGTGATGCGGTTAAACACACCTGAATAGAAAATATAAACCGTCGCGCCTGCTAAAACAACCCAGATAATGGTGTGTATCAATTTAATGGCGAATAAAGGCTGTTTCATATTGCAAATCTATTTGAAAAGTGTTTGCTGGTATTAAGTAGGTGTGCAAAATTAGTTAATAATAAATCTTCTGTAATTCATTGATTTACATTGCTTTTTGCCTTTTGCAATTTTGCCCTTTTACTTATCTTTGGTCGAATTATCTAAATCCATCGCTCATGCTCGATCAAAAGATCATCAACCTGTACGACGAATACACGCACAAACCCCTAACCCGCAAGGATTTTATGGTTCGGCTGGTTCAATTGGCCGGCAGCACCACGGCGGCCCTGTCCATGCTGGCCATGCTGGAATCGGGCTGCAGTACCGCCGCGAAAACGCCTTCAGATGAATTAATGACAGAAAACGTGACATATCCCGGCGGAAAAGGCGACATGATGGCGTACGTCGCGCGGCCAAAAGCCAATAAAAAATACGCCGCCGTGGTGGTGATCCACGAAAACCGCGGCCTGAACGCTCATATCGAAGATGTGACCCGCCGGGTGGCCCGGGCCGGTTATTTAGCCATCGCGCCGAATGCCCTGTCGCCTTTGGGTGGCACGCCGGCCAATGAAGACGAAGCCCGGAAATTGTTTACCCAACTCAACCCGGATGAGAGTTTGCAGAATTTTATCAAAGCCTTCGATTACCTCGGCAACCGAAAGGACTGCAATGACCGCTTCGGCTGCGTCGGTTTTTGCTGGGGCGGCGCCATGTCCAATAAATTGGCCGTCAACGTGCCTTCCCTGAAAGCAGCCGTCGTTTTTTACGGCACACAGCCGGCAGTAGAAGACGTGCCGAAAATCAAGGCAGCCGTTCAGATACACTATGCCAGTCTGGATGAGCGCGTCAACGCCCGTATGGCCGAATATGAAAATGCGTTGAAAGCTGCAGGTGTCGAATACGAA
>JAYSZC010000988.1:0-19453 GCA_043738235.1 Lewinellaceae bacterium
TCGACCTGCGGGATTACAATATTTTCATTCCTTGCGGATTACACAACTTCAGGTTGCGTATGCGCGGAAGAATAAAACCCTAATTCTGTATACTGTCTAGTAAAGAAATACGTTTTTTGTTGCCTGAAAAGCATCTTGGGCCCGATAAAGGTATTGACATTCCCGAAAAATGGCAATTTCAACGGGGAAACAGGTATTATTTACGGCATAGATGTTTTACCACATCGATCACACAGGAAATTCACTTAGATCACATAGAAACGCACAATTTCCATACAACTTGTTATTCGTTATCGGGCCGCCCTCATAACTCATAACTCACAACTCATAACTTGGCTCGTTTCCTCCGCTTTATCTGCCTTTCCCTCCTGCTCCTGCTGACAACCAGCCAGCAAAGGGACAGTACTTCGGGTCTGCGTTTGCTCCGGGAAGCACAGTCGTACTTCGATTCGGCGCGTTACGAGGAGGCGCTCAGCCAGGCCCAGTTGGCTATGGGCAATTTTAAGGCCGATGCGCCCCGCGCGGGCGAATGTCTGTTGCTACTGGGGCATGTTTTTCTGGAAAAAGGCGATTTTGAAGCGGCACAGCAG
Source organism: Lewinellaceae bacterium (assembly GCA_043738235.1). Classification (GTDB taxonomy): domain Bacteria; phylum Bacteroidota; class Bacteroidia; order Chitinophagales; family Saprospiraceae; genus M3007. The sequence goes on from JAYSZC010000988.1 coordinate 591, forward strand.
CAATACAGCCTGGCGCTGGGTATTTTTCAATCAAAACTCGGGGCGAAACATGCACTCACCGCTCAGGCTTTCAATAGTCTGGGGGAATACTATTACAAAAAAAACGATGCCGCCGAAGCCGAAAGATGGTATAAAAAAGCCTTGGATATCCGACTGGCCCTGTTTGGAAACAGCCACGAATCGGTAGCCGATTCTTACAACAACCTCGGCAATTGTATGGTGCAAAAAGGGCAATATGCAGCAGCCCTGTACTGGCATCAAAAAGCGCTCGAAATACGGCAGGCGGTGCTTGCGGCCGATCATCCCGACCTGGCTACGAGCAACAACAACCTCGGCAACTGTTATTTGCTGTTGGGCAAATACCCGGAAGCGCTGCGTTGTTTCGAGGTGGCGTTGCGTATCCGGCAGCAGGTTTTGGGCGCCGATCATCCCAAAACGGCCCAGGTCATCAACAACCTCGGCAATTGTTACGCAACGCTCGGCCGCCGCGGACTAGCCGCTCGTTATTACCGGCAGGCGGTCGACATACGCCGCCGTCATTTCGGCGCCGATCACCCCGGGGTGGCCGCAGCCCTGGAGAATATCGGCGAGTTGCATTTCGACAATGGCGACTACATCGCCGCCCTGGATGCTTTCCGGGAAGCGTATGGCATTCAGCAAACCCTGCACCCGGTCCACAGCGCGCCCGTCGCTTCCCTGCAACAAAAAATGGGACTTTGCTACCAGTACGAGGGCGACTTCGACCGGGCGCTTGCGCTGCAACTCGATGCCGAAAAGGTACTTTCCGCTGCACTCGGCGCCTCGCATCCTTCCATGGCCGGATTGCTGAATAACATCGGCAATTGTTATGTAGGTAAAAAAGACTTCGCGCAAGCAATTGCCTATTACCGGAAAGCCGAAAAAGTGTATCAGGCCTCCGGTCAGGGAAAAAATCCCGATGTAGCCTTGCTGTACAACAACCTCGGCGTTTCCTGTCTGGAAAAAAACGATGCGACAACAGCACTTGCATATTTTGAAAAGGCGGAAAAAATATTCCGCCACAGCGCCCGAACGCACCCCGATTTTTCTATTTCCCTGAAAAACAAAGGCCTGGCACTCGAACGAACGGGCAACGAACAGGCTGCGCTGGTTGCTTTTGAGCAGGCCATCCGCGAAGATCCGGGAACCGACCCGGTGAATAAAGTGGAAGTGCTGACGGACTACGGCGCTGTGCTTTGCCGGCGCGGTATACGCAACCGTGACACTGCTTTGTTGCAGCAATCGCTATCTGTGTTGGAGGCCGCCCTGCAATATGCCGATAGCCTGCGCCTGCAATTGACGGCCTCTGCGGCTCGGCAACGCTGGTTGGACAAACAATACCCGGCCCATATCAGCGCTGTGGAAGCCTGTTTCCATTTGTGGCAACAAACGGGCGAAGCATCCTTGCTGGAACGCGCATTTATACTCGCCGAACGCAGCAGAAGCCTGCAACTCCTGGAAAACCTGCATAAAGAACAGGCGGAGCGTTTTGCGGGCGTACCCGATTCCCTGCTGGAAAAAGAGCGATACTGGGGCGAAGAACTCAACACAAGGGAAAAAAACCGCCTGAGTTGGCTGAGCATCGGCGAAATGGAAAAAGCCCGTGCCGCGGAGGCGGACATTACAGAAGCGCGACAGGTCGTCAGCGCATTGGTGCGAGATATTGAAAAACAATACCCGGACTATTATAAATTGAAGTACGCGGTTCAAACAGCCACGCTCCAAACGGTGCGCACTGACCTATTGAAGGATGACAAACAAGCGCTTGTGGAGTATTTTATGGCGGATAGTGCGCTGTTTGTTTTTGTGATTACGCAGGATGTTTTTCAGGGTATCCGGCTTGTCAAAAATTTTCCGCTGGAAAATTGGGTATCCGATTTCAGGAATAGTATTCAGGCTTATCCGGGCGCTTCGGGTACGGCAGCCACTACTTTATCTGCGACGTATACCGATCGCGCTTTTCGTATTTTTCAAACCGTTGTGGCGCCCGTGCAGGCAGCCGTGAACTTGCCGGAAAAACTGATTATTATTCCCGACGGAGCGCTTTCTTACCTGCCTTTCGAGGCATTGCTCTGCGAACAACCCATTGATGTTCAAAAGTTTAAACAACACCATTACCTGCTGCGCGATTACCAGATCAGTTACGGCTATTCCGCCACTCAATTGGCCGATCTGCAGTCGGCGCCTGCCGTTCAAAACCCCAAAACCCTGCTCGGCATCGCGCCGGATTTTAAGAACAATCCGTATGGCTTGCGACCATTGCAGCATAACCGGACGGAAGCCCGGGAGGTTTGTTCACTTTTAGGAGGCGACCTGCTGGATCAGGAGCAGGCTACCGTTGCGGCATTTTTGAAGGCGGCGGGAGATTACCGTATTTTACTGCTGTCCACCCACGGGCAGGCCAGCAGCGCGGCGGGCGACTTTTCTTATCTGGCTTTCGCACCATCTCTCGATACACAAAGCAGCAGCACCTTTTTATATGTACGAGACTTGTATCTGCAACGTCTTCCGGCAGAATTGGTAGTGCTGAGCGCCTGCGAAACAAGTGTGGGAGAAAACCGCCTCGGCGAGGGCGTCATCAGCTTAGCCAAAGGGTTTTTCCACGCCGGTGCGCGCAGTATTGTAGCCACGCTCTGGAGTGTGGATGATGCTAAAAACGCAAAATTGATCCGTCTTTTTTTCCAAAATATTCGATCTGGAATGTCCAAGGACGCTGCCCTGCGCCAGGCGAAACTCCGTTTTCTGGAAGAACTTCCGCACGATGAAGCCCACCCGGTATTCTGGGCGGCAGCGGTTGCCAACGGCGATATGACGGCGATGGAGTTTTCGCGTTCGCCTATCTGGTGGATGATACTGGGAGTTGTTTTGACGCTTGCAGCAGTGTGGTTTTGGAGAAAAAATTACACCCAGGCAAACATTCCATCCTAAAATGATAATCTACCTTTGTATCTAATTCAATTTTTCACTACACTAAAACATCCCATGAATAAACAGATTTTCCTGTTTTCCCTGTTGATTTTCAACAGTGTATTGCTTAGCGCCCAAAAATCAGAAGTCGATCAGGCATACGACGAAGCTTGTAACTGCATAGTAGGCCTGGAAAAGCAAAAACTGAATGCAGAGTCCAAAAAGGCAAAAGGTATGGAATGCATGCAAAATGTTATGATGAAGCATATCCAGGCACTGGCCAAAGACAACGGTTATCAAATGAGCGAGGTCAACGCCGAAGCAGGCCGACTGATCGGTGAGAAATTCGCTCACACCCTCATTAATAAATGCCCGGAATCTATCCAATTCTTTATGGAAATCAGCCAGGAAGAAATCGAGAAAAACGGCGGCGTACCACTCACGGCTCAATATACCGGTAGTGGTTCCACAACGGGTATTTTTGTACGACTTGACACCTCCGGCGAAACGCCAAAAATCGTCCTGAAAGTAGAAGATGGCACCGAAGAGTCTTTCCTATGGCTACGCCCATTCATCGGTTCGGACGCCTTCGAATCGCAGTATAAAACAATGATTAATAAAAAAGTAACGGTGGAATGGGGCGAATTCCGCAAATACGTCTTCAGCATGAAAGGGTATTCGAAAGTCCGGGAAATAACTGCCCTTAAGTAGTCCGAAGTCATTAGTGCAAAGTGCGAAGTCCGTAGAGTGCGCCGTTTCATACTTGGGTTTCCCAAAATGTAACAGTGTACTCTACGGACTTCGCACTTCGGACTAATAACTTCGGACTTGCTAATTCCGTCCCCGCTTATTTCCGCCGCTTTTCACCTTCGTGGTGCTTTTTTGTTTCTGGACTTTACCACCGTTTCTGCCTTGAGCAGTCGTGGTGGTTTTTTCCTTTTTCACTTTATTACCCTTTCTTCCTTGAGCGGTGGTGGTAGTTTTTTCCTTTTTCACTTTTCCGTGTTTGCCCTGAACGCTCGTAGAGGTTTTGGTTTTGCTCACTGTGCTGCCGCGCGGGCCGGTAGCCGTTACTTTGGTGGTGGTACGGGTACGAACAACTTTGGAATGTGTACGGTGCGGGGTATATGCCCGGTGGGCGCGTACGACGCGGTGGGTAGTAACCACATGATAATGGGCGCGATAAGGTCTTACTCTGGCGTGGAACAAGCCCCAGGGGCGTGGGCGGAATGGCCGCCACCAGGTTGGGTACAATCCCCAGCGCCAGGGCGAAACATACACCACATACGCAGGCCGGTACATATACCGGACGGAAGGCCAGAGCCAGACATTGACGATGATGGCATCGGGCGCCAGGTGTACAGCGGGGCCACCCCTGCCTTTGGGTTTTTCTACGTCTTCTTCTGATACCGGTTCGGCGATGACCTGTTCTCCAAATACGTCTTCGTCGCCGAGGATTTGCAAAACAGCGCTCTCCGCTCCCGTTTTTTCCACTTCAATCACTGCAACGTCCTGCGATTCGGCTTCGCTAACGGGCACCTGTAACACGATGGCGTGTACATCGCCGTCCATGCGGTCGACCACACGTATGTAATCAACCTGACCGTCTTCATTCAGGTCCAGGTTATTCGCCGGACTATCATCCGCGTTCAGTTGTTTTTCAAAATCTTCGAGGGAGGAAGATTGTTTAAAAAGATCGAGCGCGGCCTCCAGGCTGAAATGATCGCCCGAGAGTCCGGTGCTGTCTACATCATTTGGTTTTTGTGCCTGTACTGACAAAGCCGGCAATGTTGCTGCCAGCATCACCCAAAGGAGAAATTTTGATTGTGTCTTCATGGTACTACATCGTTAAAGGTTGGATAGGTTAGATCGGTTTGCAAATAAAAGCGCCTGATTTTACCAGGCGCTTTCTGATTTGACAGAAAGATAGGTCGCAGGTTTAATTCCTTGAACCGACAAGCCAAAAAAAATGTGATCCGGCTTTTCCAATAACAACCATACCCCATGTCGAAGTACGCATAGCTTGTATCAAAAAGAGCAGTTCAATATGCAATAATTTGAAATGCCCCTTTGTGAAGAGTAGCATGTTTTTGTTTTTTAGTTATCTTTGTATTGAATTTAGATATAAACAATCATGAACTCACTTAATACAAGCACAACTATCCCCATATTTAAAGGTTCGGACGGCGTTATTCGAATAGGTTCAACGCGTGTGACTTTGGAGACCGTTGTGCAAGCATTTCAAAATGGTTCTACTGCTGAAGAGATAGCTTTTCAATACCCCGTATTGGATTTATCAGATATTTATGCGGTGATTAGTTACTATTTAAAAAATCAGACTGCTGTTGATAACTACATAAAAACTTCTCAAACAGCAGCCGAAGAAATTAAATCGGCGGTTCAGGAGCAATTTGAATTAAAGGGTACTCGCCAACGCTTAATGATGCGAAAATCCAATCGCTCTTAAAATGCCTTTTAATGAGACTTCTTGCTGACGAAAAATTACTTTACCGTCGATAGCAAGCCAGCCGCCGTCCATTGCTGCACTACTTTATGGCCGACATATTTGGCATCGTAAGGCACAAACCATACTTCCCCGAGCCAGATATCGCGCTGGGTGGCTGGATTGACCAGGTGAATAACAAAGCGTTGGTGCAGGGTGGAGGTTCGCATGATCGTTGCACCGACTGGAATTCCAGGCCCTTGTAAAACATCCTGATACGATTTTTCCAATACCAGCAAGGCATCCAGGTATGAACTATCCGGGGCGACTTCAGTAAGATACTCTGTTGCTGTCAGTCCTTTTTGCTGCAGGCTTATTTTGAATCCTTTTACGACGTCCTGGTACATCGTTTCATCTTTTTCGCTGTACGGATTGGTCTTGATAGTGATCGACTTGACCTGGCGGTTGTTAGATTGGTCCCATTTGGAACTCAATTTAACAGAATTGGGCGGCACGCCGGCGCAACGGATGGCAGTCAGTGCAAATAAGAGGGCAAAAAAATAGATCAGGGTTTTCATAAAGTGGGTTAACATTTAATTCTCGAAAAATCTGTCTCGCTGCGACAACTTCTTTTTCTTCGGTTTTTCCGGTTCATCCAGTTTGAAACGAACCGGGAGTGTATACCCAACTCGTACGGCAGCACCTTCAACCATCCCCGGCAACCACTTGGGCATCGCTTTTACCACACGGACCGATTCCTCTGCGCAACCACCGCCAATGTCGTGCAGGACGACAACGTTGGAAATGGAGCCGTCTCTTTCCACTACAAATGAGAGTGCAACGACACCCTGAATATTATTGGTGACGGCTCGCTTCGGGTAATTAATATTGCTGCCTAAAAATCGCATCAAGCCTTGCTCTCCTCCCAGGAAGGAAGGCGGGGTGGCGCCTTCAGGCAATGGTTTATAGGGTGATAGATTTGTGGAAAACGGTCCCCCTTGTACCGGAGCATAGACAGAAGTATCGATGCTCGAAGGAATATCTTGTGCGGATAGGGCACACGAAAAAAACACAGCAAAACACGCTGCGAGGCATTGCTTTTTCATTTGTTAATCAATTATGGTTTTGTGATGATGTTGTTTGAATTTGATCGAAAAAACGAAGCAATTCGGGAATTCGTTCCGCTGGTGGAATACTTTTCAGTTCGGTCAAAGGAAACCAGTGCGTCCTTTTCAACGTGGGGCGAAAAAGAGATTCCACCTGTTTTGCCACTTCCCAGGAGACAGGGGTTTTTAAAGAAAAACGCAGGTAACACCAGGCTGCGGCCGGAGATAACCAGGGCAGGTAAATGAACCACCCGATGGGGACTGCCAGAACGGCGAGGAAAAGTATCATCATCCATTTCGCCAGCGATGGCTTGAAGCCCCATTGGGCAACCATCAGGTTTTCCCAGTAGTGGGCATTGATGATAAAAAGACATGCCGCCAGTAATGCCATTACAAACAGTTTGGCGATAAAATCATAAAAATGGGAGTAGAACATAGGAATTCAGTTGGTTTCAGATTCAGTATAATGTCAGATTTCGATTGGATGTGAACAGGTGTAATAAACAAATAAACCCTCTTCCAGCGGATATTCCTTTTGAAAATCCGGTTCACCCGCAAGCACCGAGGCAGCTCTCATCTAAAACCAGGGATTCAATTGCTCCGGCCGGTCTTTAAAAAAATCCCGGACTACGTTGAGCAACCAATCTCCGCCGAAAGTCACTGTGTCGTGGTGCGAAACGTAAACAATCCATTCCAGGCCATCATCGAACCAGTAGGTATCGTCTATCATGAATCTGAAAAAAAGGCGCTCCGGCTCCGCCATGAAAACCCCTTCGCCGGCATCCAGCGCATACACCTGCCCGATGATCCGCTTTTGAATAGCAGCGGTTAATTGTGCTGCCGTTTCATCGTCCAGCCCGTCCACGTGCAGCGTCTCGCAGCGGGCCGCATCACCCAGGGGTGGCCAGTAACCTTTTCCGACACCCCATTGCGCCAGGAGCTGTTCGCGCAATAGATTGGCCTTCTCGCCGTGTACCCGATCGGGATCCGAGTGCTCAAATGAGACGCAGACCTGGTCGGGGTAGGTTTTATCGGAGGCCGGTTGATTGGCCAGGTAGGGTTTTATCGTCTGTTGAAATTCTTCCACGATCCCGGCCATTACATCGGTCAATTTGTCGGTTAATATTTTAAGGTCGGGTGTAGCGGCTTCGGTTATTTCGGGCAGGGCTGTGGGCGCAGGTGCTGCTGCTTTTTTACGGCTGTTTGCCACTACCCGAAATAAAGAAGGCGCCTGCCGGGTAATGGTTTCAACGGCCGCTGTGGCGGCATCGGGATTCAACACCCAGAGATAATGGGTGATGCAGCCGGACGCCGTCTGTATGCCACCGATGTTGCCGCCATTGGCGGTGTCCTGCAACACCTGGTACAGTGGATAGGAAACTTCCGATTGCAGCGCATCAAACCAGGGGGCAGCGGCCGCAAACCCATCCCAATCGGGCGTAAAAATCTGCACATCAAGGTACTCTTCTATGGTTGGTAGCTCCAAATAGCCCGCCTGCCGCAAGTCGACGGCCAAACGGTGCAGGGCTGTTTCTTTCGTCTCGCCGGGCAGCAGGGCTTCCTCGCGGATCGGTATAGCAACCTGACCGCAGGGCGCGGCGCGTACCTCAAAAGATTGGGAGGCTTCTTGCCAGAGCAGGCGGAGGTAGTGCCAAATGCCTTTTTCGGGGCGGTAGAGTGTTTTTTGAAAGGGGTTGGGCATTGGTTTGGTTTGAAAAAACGGTGCTGAATTTGGTTAAACAATGGGTTTTAGATATTCGTTCCTTAAAACGCAAGAAAAAAATGCAGCAAAACATGCAGCGAGGCATTGCTTTTTCATAAGGTACTTATTTATTGTTTTGGAGTGATGGGATTTTCAGTTGATCGAAGATATGAAGTAATTCGGGAAGGGGCGCATTAGCCGTTGGGCAAATCTTTTTTCCAGCCGACTGCGAACGTGATCGCCATCAAACCGAACAGTAAAGCATAAAAGATGGTCATGGTAAAAGTTGGAGTTTAAAAAAGGGTTTATGTAAAATCTGTGCTTACTGAACAACGACTTTCTCCATCGAATAGCCCCGCTCCGATTGCACCTGCAACCAATAAATGCCGGGGGTCAAGTCTTTTGTAAGTAGTTGTTGCCCATTGGTAGCAGTAGCCACCTGTCGTCCCGTAACATCCAGAATGCGCAGGGATACGATGGCTTCTCCATCGAACAATTCCTGCCCAAGGGTCCATTCCATACCGGCTGCGACCGGATTGGGATAGACGAACTGCCTGCCCGGCAGGTCTTTTAATCTGACTTGAATGATGGCGGAAAGCGTTTCTTTACCGTTCATATCCACCTGACGCAAGCGGTAATAGTTGATGCCCGGCAAGGGTTGCTCATCTAAAAATGAATACGTATGTTGCTTTGTGGTGGTTCCCTGCCCCGCCACAAATCCGATTTCCTTCCATCGTCCATCGTCGTCCATCGCCATCCGCTCGATATAGAAGCCTTGGTTATCTGCTTCGGAAGCGGTCGTCCATTGCAGACGAACATCGTCGTCCATTTGCTTGGCGGAAAAGTCCGCCAACTCGATGGGCAGCACTTGCACCAGTTTGAGCTTTACCTGCCCCGGGGTGTTCAAGTCAATTGCCCAGGCGCCGGGGTTGTTGCCCGGATGGACGATATTGCTGAAACTGCCGCTGCAACCGCCCGTGCAGGTCATGATAATGAACTGATCACCGATAGTGGGCGTGAAACCGTTGAGGAAGTTGATGTTCAAGGTGCCGCTGATAACGCCTGTGCCGTTGACGGCAATCTGGTCATAGTCTATACCGGGTGTAGCGGTGCCCTGCAAATCAATATAAGTGTTCGTAGTGCCCGCTGGCAAGGATTGGGCAAGATTGAAGATCCCGGGTGCGTTGATCCCCGGGCTGAAGGAACCAGTCTGTGCAAAATTGATGGGATAAACATTCAGCGTGCCATTGCCTTCGAGAAGGCCAGAGTTGAAAAATGTATGTACAGTAGGATCTATAAGCAAAGTACTGGTTGCCGTTTCCAAAGAGATCGTACCGGAATTGTATAAATCAGTGCTGTTGGTAACCGCGATAGTACCTGCGGTAGATTTTTTGAAAGTTCCGAAAATTTTGACAGTGACGCCCGAAGCGTAATTATGAAAATTTCCATTCGTTCCGGTGTGCTCCAGCGTTGCCCCAACCGGCACTTGCAATACGCTTCCGCAGCACATAAAAATATGGTTGTTAGTCCAATTTCCGCCGCTGTTCAGCGAAACCGTCATTTGGTCAATGCCAACACTGCCAGATGCTCCAATATTGTTTGTTCCATTGCAATTGACCGTACCAGTACCTTGAAAGGTATAACCCCAGTTTAGGGTCCCATTGATGGTGACACCTCCTGAGTTTTCGATGTTGGCCTGCATATTGAGGGTTCCGTTAACGGTGAGTGCTCCTGCGCCATAGAGCGTTGGGCCAGGATAGGTAAGGTTCAGGTCATTCACGATGGCTGACACGTCCAGGTTCATCAATTCGGTGATGACAACGTTATCCGTAGGCAAGGGCACATGGCCGCAAGACCAGTTGCCAGGGACGCTCCATAAGCCGTTGTACCCACCAATATAGGTGCATTGAGCCTGCATGTAAAGGTTGGTGAAAAGAAAAAACAGGAAGAAGATCAACGTTTTCATGATGCTTGCTTTATGAGTGTTTTTAGTTTACTTTAATGGTTTTTTGGGGCTTAGGCAGCCATCTGTCGGCGAGAAGGCAAACAGCCCTATCGCCGGGCGGAACGTGATCGCCATCAAACCGAACAGTAAAGCATAATAGATGGTCATGGTAACTGTTGGAGTTTAAAAAGGGGTTATTGAAATCTGCGCTTATTGAACCACAACTTTCCCAACGGAATAGCCGAGATCCGACCGGACTTCCAGCCAGTACACACCCGGTTGCAAGTCGTTGGTATTCAGGTGTTTTGCGTCAGCCGACACAGCCACCTGCCTGCCGGTAGCGTCTAAGACACGCAGGGAGGCCGTGGCTTCTTCGTCGTTGAAAGGATAGGTGATCAAACATTCGCCGCCCGCCGCAACCGGATTGGGATAAATCGAGAGTTTTCCCGGCCAGTCTTCGAGGGTTACCGGAACGATGGCTGAAAAGGTTTCCCGGCCGTCAAAATCGACTTGGAGCAAACGGTAGTAGTTGATGCCGGGCAAGGGTTTTTCATCCAAAAAAGAATAGGAAACACTTGCGATACTATTACCCTGACCGGCTACGAAGCCGAGGGTTTGCCAACGCGCGCCGTCAGCGCTTCGTTCGATAAAAAACCCTTTGTTATTGGTTTCGGTAGCGGTAGTCCAGTCGAGGCGGGTGGCGAAGCCCTCGATACGGGCTTTGAATTGGGTCAACTCGACGGGCAAAGCGTTAGCAACCAGCAGGGTAACATTGTTGGTGTTGTACTGAAGGGTCCAAGCCAGGCCGGCAGGTAGGGAGGGCAGGTTGGTCGTCATGAAAGTGCCCACCCGTGAAGTGCCGGTGATGATGGCAAATGCATCGCCGGCAATGGGTGTGTAGCCCAGTGTTACGGTCAGGGTGGTTCGTGTGTTCGAAAGGAAGACTGTGCCCCCGCTGGCGTATTGGTCAAACTGGCCCGTCCCGGTGCCGTTGATTTCGCAAAGATAGGTTGCGTCGAACAGACTACTGGAGCTGGTAACGTTCAGCATGCCTGGGCTGGAGCCGGGCGCCAGTACGGATCCGATTTCAAATTGGACGGATTGTACGAGGGTACCGTTGCTCCCTTTGAGCGTTCCCAGCATGGTGACCAGCGCTGTGTTGGTGTTCAGTGTACCGTTGACGACCAGTGTCGCGCCAGCCCTAATGATCAAGGAGGCCGTTCCACCCGTGTGGATCTGTGTGCCGTTCACAATCAGCGTCGCTCCGGCCTTTACCCTTACATAACCCGGTCCGATCACCTGGAGGGTGCGCCCTGATTCGACCGTTAGGGTGATGCCGCTCTCTAAGTTAAACTCAGGGCCATCAATTTTCACGGTCGAGCCGGAGTTCCAATTGAAAGTGCCGGCAGGCCACACTGCCGGAGTTTTTTTCAAAACCAAAATGCCTCCGGAATTCAGGTTCAAGGTACCCGAATTGGTAAATGTGCAGAAAGCAGTCAGTGTCGAACCGGTGTTCAAATTGAGGGTGCCGCCGCTCTGATTGATGATCGCCCCCGCCGAAGCCGTGCCGTTGAATGTTGCATTGTTATTCAATGTGCTGCCCGAATAATTTTGAAAAACACCGACGTGGTTGACGGTGCCATTGTTCGTAAAAATGCCGCCACTTTGATTGGCCACTCCACTAAAAGTCATCGTCGTCGTCACTGTCCCGCCGCTGTTGTTAATAAACGTGCCGTAATTGCTCAAACTACTCGTGAACCCTGACATGTTGAATGAAGCTCCGCTGACATTGGTAATCGTCTTGCCGTTATTGTTGACAAATGTTTCATTGTCCTGGCAGTCAATGGTTCCATTATTATTTACCGCACCTCCATTTATAAAGGTGAGTGCTTCAATACTGTTGTTAATCGTTAAGGTCTTGCCGGCATTCACGGTCATTGTGCCATTGATCGTCGTGTACCAACTACGTGTGCAATTCGCATTGATGACAATAAAATCGCTGTTTGGCAGCGGGTCGGGCGGCGCCACGCCATCGGCCCAGTTGGCCGCCACGTTCCAGTTACCGGCGGTTTCAAAAGTGTAGGTCGTCTGACTAAAAACGGTAGCTGTCAAAGCACTGAAAATGAGTGCAATAAGCGTGCAAGTAAGAGACTGTTTCATTGGAAAGGCGATTTAAAGATGATAAGTTGGGTTTAAATGGTGGTTTTTTGGGCTTTGGCAATACCAATAAGAAACCTGTGGCCAAGAAGGACATCAAGTCCTCCCGCCGGGCGTTCATTTGGCTCTCGCCTTGGTAAAATGTGTGAATACTATTTTTCCTTCAAAAAAGCCTTCGCAATGGCCTCGCTCACAGAATGTACCTGTAGTTTTTCATAAATTCTTTTGACATACGTGCGTACCGTTTCGAGACCGATATTCAATTCCGCCGCCACCATTTTGTAACTGAACCCGCGGGAAAGCGTCCGCAGCACCTCCATTTCGCGGGTGGTCAGTTTATCCATATCTGCATCCAGCAAGGTGGGTTTGCCCGGAAACAGTTGCAATACTTTCCGGGCGATAACGGGCGACATGGGCCCGCCGCCTTCCGTCACTTCCCGCAGCGCTTCCAGGATTCGGGAAGGGGGCGTTTTTTTGAGCAAATAACCGCTTGCTCCGGCGCATACTGCCTGGAAAACCCGGTCGTCGTCGTCGAACACCGTAAGCATCAGTGCCTCCACATGCGGATGCGCTTTTTTCAGCCGCGCAACACCTTCGATCCCGCTCATGCCCGGCATATCGATATCCATCAGCACCACATCCGGTTGCAGGGCAGCCACCTGCTCCACAATGCCCACGCAGTTGTCGAAAGCCCCGGAGAGTTCGAACCCATCCGTGCCGCCGATGAGTGCCGCCAGCGCACCGCGCAGGTCGGTGTTGTCTTCATAAAGCAGGGTGCGGATCGCCATGGTTTTTTATTGAATAAATAATCGCACAAAGGTGGACACTTTTGCGGGCACTGTCAATCCCATAAAAGGGGGACAGGATTAACAAACTATCTATGTATTGGAGGATGTTCGCCAAAAGCGAGTAGGAGCGTTCGCAAATTTACTAGCGCAGGTCGATTGAGTCTCAATGCAGCAACAGTTGTACGACCGATAGGGGTCAATCCGATGATATAAGTAAAGGTATCTGACCAAGCGAAATGGTCGGCCCAAAGTTGTATCCGGGGATGGTATAATGGAATAAGTTTCCCATCTGCCGGATCAGTGGCTTCCGTCAGGTTACTTTTATAACCATTACAACCGCCGCAAGTGTTAGCCAAATTCTCCAAGTCGTTAGTACCACCCTTACTCAATGGAAGAATGTGTTCTACGTCAAACGGATCTGGAACGTAGGACATTGGGATAGCGCAATATTCACATATAAAGTTAGCACGAAGGATAACGATCTTGCGGATGCGTTCAGGAATCCTTTTTCGCATAAGCAGGATTTATTCCAAGTTGCTGCATCACTTGATGAGGTGTGACCGCGCGCAGTTGTGCCAGTTCTACAATACTTTTTAGCCACTCTACATTGGTTGACTCTATCTGATCAATTATGGCCAGTAATTCTATCTGCTCACTAGGAGTAATGGTTTCTCTCTGCATTTTCACGTGCAATACATTGTAACGCTGCCATACAGAAGGAATCAATCGGTTATTAATTTTTTGCAATAATACGCTTTCCTGCTCTTGCAGCGATGTGCTGCGACGTCGTGCCAGCAATAAGCTTATCTTTTGCTGGACATCTTCCAAATCTGATGTATCCAAATTTGCTATGCTTATTAAAACATCATCAAGTGGGAAGACCTTATCTTGTTTAGTTTGTATCGTCGCCATGGTCAAAATTTTTACAAAAATATAGTTTTTTTTGTTTACTCAAAAATGCTAAATGATATTCAAGTGCAGCCACACTAAAGTTCCGTTTCCCGGGCTACTATTTATCTTTAATTCCCCACCCAGCGCCGCCGCCCGGCTCTGCATATTCCGCAACCCATTCCCGCCCAGATTTGACAACTTTTTGGAAGTTGTCAAATCTCCCGATGCCTCTTGTTCCATTTCAAAGCCAACGCCATCGTCTTTCACGCTCAGTATCAATGCATTACCCTCTTTCCACAGTGATACTTCCACCTGTTTGGCCTGGGCGTATTTTGCGCAGTTGTGAATCGCTTCTTTAAAAATCAAGTAAAAATCCTTGCGTTTTTCCATGGGAAGTGTCAGGGCGTTGACGCCTTCGCCCACCTCGAAACGCAGTTCCGTACCTACGTTTTCGAGCATTTCGGATGCATAAGTGCTCATGCGGGCCAGCGCTTTTTCCATGGAGTCGTTTTCGGGATTCACGGACCACACGATGTCGCTGATGCTGTCGAGTGCAGCGCGGGCTTTTTCGCCGATATTGCCGAAGCGGGCGCTGTCCAGGTCCTTTTCAACGCCGCGCAGGGCGGAGGCGGAGAGGATGCTGATACTGCTGAGGGTGCTGCCCACTTCGTCGTGCAGGTCGCGGGCGATGCGGAGGCGGAGCTGCTCCTGGCGCAGGCGCTGGATTTCGCGGTAGCGGAAAAGGGCATAAAAAAGGCCGCCGACCGACGCGATACAAAGCCCATAGAACCACCAGGTTCGATAGTAGGGCGACCTGACGCGAAGCCGGAAAGAAGCTTTATTGACCAGTTCATTGCCTTCTGCATCGGCGGCACGTACTCGGAACGTGTAAGCGCCACCATCAAGGTTGGTATAAGTAGCAGTACGTTGCTCGCGCGCCTGAACCCAATCGCGGTTGAAACCTTCCAGTTTGTACCAATAAGTGGTCGCTGCCGGGTCATAAGAACTTGAAAAATCGAATAAAATGAAGTTTTGGTCGTAATCGATGACCATCTCTTTTTGCTGAAAATCGGCCGGGTTGATCGGTAAAATCAAATCAAAAATTCGGAATTCGGTGATAAAAACGGAATCATTAGGTTGCATGGCCAGGCATCTTTTGGAAAAACCGGCCCCATTATCGCCTTTTCGCAGATCACAATGGCTGTCGAGGCCGATCCAACTCCAAACGACGGAGTCTCTGCTGACCAATTTGTTTTCAATATTCATTTCTGTACGACACCCTCCCAGCATACGGATTTGTAAGCCAGACCAGTGGTTCGGGCCTTTTTTTTGACCTTTATAAAAATGGTCGGTACAAATGATGGCAATCAAATCATCATCGTGAAACGTGTATACAACAGTCCCTTCAGATGATCGCCAGGTACCGGACAGGTCGGTAGCTCCATCGAATTTCGAACCGCGGCAGACGACTACTTTTTCCTGAGAAACCGGCCAATCCGTCAAAACCCCAGTAGTTGTTTCACCGATTATTTCGGCCCATTGACCTTTCGCATTGGGTTTGTATATCAGTTTAGAAACCTCCCGCGACCCGGTTTCGAGGTTTATGAATATGCGATTCCCTTCAATATTTCCCGCTTTATTTGGCCGGCCTTCGAAGAAGGATTTTGAATGCCTCGACAAAGCAACATAAGCATAAAATTGCTCGTCGCTCATCCATTCCGCCATACTGCCGTCAGGCATCTTCTTCGTTCCCAATATCAATGGCTCAGGGCGCTTTTGGCTGTTATCAGGTGCTTTTTGATCTATTGCTATCCACTTATTCATCTGAAAGCGGTCCCGGAATACCACCGAGACGCCTAATTTCCCGCCAAGCCATACATTGCTCTGCTTGTCAACATAAATACACTCCAAGCTACCACAGCGGAGAAAATTGCCGGCCAAACGGACCGTAGACATTTGAAAAGCAAATTTTTGGGATGTTAAATTAAAGCCCAAAACCATTGCTTGCCCGATTGAACACATCCATAAAATGGAGTCGCCGGTTAGTTTTGGAGCCTGCGTGAAACCCAATAAATTGGGGATATGGTTTGACCATCGCTCCCAATGTCCATTGGATTTGTTAAAACTGGCCAAATATTCCCCTCCGGCCCAAATAAGGTCGCTGCCGCTTGGCTCAAAAATGCTCCAAATTGGCGCAAACGGCAGCGCCAGCTTTTGCTGAACGGAGCCGTCGGGTCTGACGAGAATTGCTTCGCGTCCCTTCCATCCGCCCGACCATACGAGTCCGTCACGGTCTTTTCCTAATATACCCCACACGCTGCGATACTTGACGGGCACGTACAGTGCCTTCCGAATGGCCATTGTTCGGAAATCAATGGCATAAAGGCCCGTATTTTTCTTAAACCAGACCGCTCCCTCGTCATGCAGGTCTTGCAGGTAGATTTCGCTTTGCCAATGGTTTTTTTTGGCCCTTGGCTCAATACCTGAAAGATCATATTCTGTAAAACGATCGGCAGATTCATCGTAATAAAACAGCCTGTAAGTGGTCGCCAGCCAGATGCGCCCCGTAGCATCTGCGGTCAAAAAATGGCAACCCCAGCCTTTCCAAAGCACGGAATCGGCGGTGCCATTAAGGTAATTTTTGAAACTTTTCCCATCGTACCTGCTCACTCCGTATGGAGTGGCAAACCACATTCGTCCTCTCCCATCTTCCTGAATATCGCGCACTACACTGTTCACAAGGCCCAAATGCGGCCCGCCTGCCGAGTCGGCAGCAATAAAATTGGCCGATAATGACCAATCAACCTGAGCATTCGCGCTGCCCATGAATAGGAGCGACACGATCAAATTTTTCAGCACAGGAAGAAAAAAACGGTTCATTTCAGCGGAATTTTAATTAACACAATCGTTCCAGCGCCTACCACCGATTCCATTTGAAGGTCGGCTTCCAGCGCCGCCGCCCGGCTCCGCATATTCCGCAAACCATTCCCGCCCAGATTTGACAACTTTTTGAAAGTTGTCAAATCTCCCGATGCCGCTTGTTCCATTTCAAACCCTACGCCATCGTCTTTCACACTCATTATCAAGGCATTACCCTCTTTCCACAGTGATACTTCCACCCGTTTGGCCTGGGCGTACTTGGCGCAGTTGTGGATGGCCTCTTTAAAAACCAGGTAAAAATCCTTGCGTTTTTCCATGGGTAGCAACAGAGATTCCACGCCTTCGCCCACCTCGAAACGCAGTTCCGCGCCCACGTTTTCGAGCATTTCGGATGCATACGTGCTCATGCGGGCCAGCGCTTTTTCCATAGAGTCATTTTCGGGATTCACGGACCATACGATGTCGCTGATGCTATCGAGCGCGGCGCGGGCTTTGTCGCCAATCTCTTCCCGAATCCGGAAAGCCTGCTCATATAAATCTGAGGCCTGGTCCAGGTGCTCGTTTCGCTGGGCCATTATACCGAGGTTATGCAAGGCCCTGGCTTCCATTTCTTTGTTATACAAACCGTGTAGCGGCCATTGAAATGAGCAAATATACGATGGGCAGATGTCGGAATATCATGTTTTCATGGTTGGTTTTGATGACTGGCATGAGGCAAATCACCTGCAAGAATAGCAAAAGTCATTTTTAATCAGGGGGTTTGCCTGAAAAATTTGTGTTGTAAAAACAGTACTTCATCCATTTTTTTATTAACCAAACCAAAAGGAGGGTGTTGTATTTGGTGTTTGGTATGTAGGGGTGGTAACTTCCGGCTCGGTTGATTACTCAGGCCAAACCGTGTCACCCCCAAACACGAAACACCAAACACCACATACAGAATATGAAACAAATCCCCGGCTCACTTGTCCGACAGCTTCTTTTGCTGTTGTTGATTGCCTTTCTCTTTGGGGTACTTTTTTGGAATTTGCTGTTTTTCCTCCCGGCATTACTGGGGGCATATACCCTGTACATCCTGTTGCGGGGACCACTTTTTTTTCTCACAGAGCACTGGAAATGGAATAAAAAACTCGCCATTGCGGTATTAATGGTGGTTTCATTCATAGTGTTGCTGCTGCCCATGTTCTGGTTATTCGGGATGCTGGAAGAACATGTAGCAGACCTGCTGAATAATTCAGACAAACTTTTGCTCAATGCAGAGCAAATCATCCAAAAACTGGAAAACAAGTACGAGGTGGAATTACTGACGCCCGACAACACGAAAAGTCTGACCGACTGGGGTGTACGCGGTGCGCAGGGTTTTCTCAGTGCCACTTTAAACGGCGTTGGTATCGCCATCGCTACCTATTTTATCCTGTTTTCTATGCTCGCAGAGGGCAAAAGAATGGAACAGGCATTTTTGGACAGTTTGCCCTTGCGCGAGGAAAATGTAAAATACGTACAGAAACACCTGCACGACATGGTATGGTCCAATGCACTGGGTATTCCGCTGATGGGGATGGTGCAGGGATTTACGGGTCTGCTGATCTACTGGCTGGCTGGAATAGAAAACCCCTGGTTGTGGTTTGCCGTTACTTTTGTGTCCGGTATGATGCCTGTGTTCGGTGTCATGCTGGCTTATATACCGCTCTCCATGATTTTATTAGCCAATGGCGAGGATGGAAAAGCCCTGCTTATTTTCCTGTATGGATTCATTATACTTGGTTCGGTAGATAATATCGCCCGGATGTGGGTGCTGAAAAAAATCGGTCATACGCACCCGCTTATTACGTTGTTCGGAGTGATTGTCGGACTGAAATTATTCGGTTTTATCGGGTTCATTTTCGGGCCGATTCTTATTTCGATGTTTATCCTGTTAGTACGTATTTACCACAAGGAATTCAGTTCGCAAACCACCGCAGAGGGAACTTGATATCCGGTTGACCGACAACAATCCGGTCGTTTGAAAAAGGAATTCAGCCAGGCACAT